>CAJJYZ010000028.1 GCA_905197485.1 uncultured Lachnospiraceae bacterium
CGGAACAGATGTAAGAGTTGGAAGTTACAGATAGCTGCTTAATCAGCAGACACTACATATGGAAAAGGAATTGAATGTATATCGTCAAAAGAAAGGGGAAAGGCAGGATATGTGTGAAGCAATAAAAGCAATGATTGAAGATGGAAGAGTAGAAGGAACGATACGAACCTGTAAAAAACTGGGTGTTTCAAGAGAAGAAACGTTTCAAAACCTAAAGGAAGAATTTTCTCTAAATGAAGAAGAAGCGAAGGCGTACATGGAGAAATACTGGAAATAATAAAGGAACTAAGCGAGGAGACGGAAGCGTTAAAATATATATCTGTTTTTACTTTGGCAGATATCCACAATGTTATTATGGATGTGGTAAGCAATTAAGAACTTGTATAGAGAGGATGAAGAATGCAGGATAGAAAACGTTGTTCCTGGGTGAATATGAAGAATCCATTATATGTGAAGTATCACGATGAGGAGTGGGGTGTTCCGGAGCATGATGACCGGATGCTTTTCGAACTTCTGATATTGGAAGGATTTCAGGCGGGGCTTTCCTGGGAATGTATATTAAATAAACGTGCGGCATTTAAAGAGGCTTATGATGACTTTGAGATAGACAAAGTGTGCGCTTATGACGAGAAGAAATGCGAGGAGTTGTGCTCCAATGCAGATATTATCCGTAACCGTCGAAAGATATCGGCAAGCGTTACGAATGCCCGCGTATTTCGGGAAATTCAGAAGGAATTCGGTTCTTTTGACCGTTATATCTGGGGATTTACAGAAGGGAAGAGCATAATAGAACCATTTGACATTCGCACAACTTCGCCTTTATCGGATGAGATTTCTAAGGATTTGAAGAAACGGGGAATGAAGTTTGTGGGTTCTACGATTATCTATGCGTACTTGCAGTCGATAGGGATATTGAACGCACATGAAAAGGCGTGCGAGTGGTATAAAGGAGAGGAAGAAAATGAGACATCAAGGAACAAAAAGAATTGAGACAAAACGATTGATTTTAAGAAGGTTTCAAGAAAATGATGCGGAATCCATGTTTCGTAACTGGACGAACAGCTTTGAAGTGACGAAGTATTTGACCTGGAAGCCACATGAGAATATTACTGAAACAGAAGTATTGCTGGACAAATGGATTAAAGAATCTGAAAAAGACGATTTTTATCAATGGGCAATTGAATTGAAAGAAATACATGAGCCAATTGGAACTATTAGTGTTGTCGGGAAAGATGAAAATATTGATATGGTAGAAATCGGTTACTGTATTGGATTAAAGTGGTGGAATCATGGAATTATGTCTGAAGCATTTCGAGCGGTTATTTCATTTTTTTTTGAAGAGGTCGGAGTAAATAGGATTCAGGCACAGCATGATTCCAATAATCCAAATTCGGGACGAGTTATGAAGAAGTGTGGTCTGAAATATGAAGGAACCTTGAGACAAGCAGGCAGAAATAATCAAGGAATCGTAGATATGAATGTGTATGGATTGCTTAGAGAAGAGTGGAGTAATATTCTGTGTGAGAAGAGTGCGCATGGTCTAATATCGAAACAATTCGCAATGCGATAAAATGTGAGTTCCGTTCTGCCTGGGTAGAATTGACTGCTCGGGAGAAAAAATTTGTAGATAAGATGAATAATGAGTAAGGGAAAGAAAGGAATTCTGACTGGAGGGATGAAATGGAGATTTATAGGGACATTGATATGAAACAGACAGGTGAACGAATTAAGCTGTTGATGGAAGAAAAAGAAATTTCGGTGAAGGAAATACAAAAGAAATTATATTTGTCATGTCCGCAACCTATTTATCGTTGGTTTCAAGGGAAAATTCTTCCATCGGTAAATCATTTGTATATGTTAAGTAAGATTTTGAATGTACATATGGAAGAAATGATTGTGGAAAAAACTGTTGGATATGAGATAGAACTTGGAAGGTTTTCCACAAACTGTTTCAAACACTGCCTGAGTTATTATTCGAAACAATTTGATTTGAAGAATAACGCCATATGAACGCATTAGTCACCACCTAGAAGAAAGCGGGAAATTTATGAATAAAAAGTTAATTCGTGTGTTATTGTTTATAGGATATTGTGTTCCGTCTGTATTTTTATCCATGTATGTGGATGTTTCTTACGATACGATGTTATTGTATGTAGGGATGATATTATTGTTTGCTGGATTATGCTTTGGAGCTATAAAATCAAAACAATATCCGATTGTTTTCTTTGGAAACATTATCAGTTTTTTGATTTCCTATATATGTACTAAGATATTTTATGTGAAGAATTGGGAATGGTACTTTAAGCCATTTACTGCGGAGATGCTTATGGTTTTTATCACAGGGATTGTATTTGTGATACAAATGATAAGTGCATGGTATTGGTATAGAAAAGATTGTAAAAAGTGTAAAGAATAGTGATAAATTACAGAATTGGAGAGAGTGATTTATGTGGAATGATGAAAAAGATTATATTATGCGGATGATTCAGGAAATTTCAAGGGTTATATTCTCGCTAATGTTTGGAAAACAATATGTGCAAGTAGAACTGGATGAACAAGAAAAATATCGAATTGCCGGAAAAGACCCAGAAGAATATAAGAGAATGGTCGACCGAGGAGAAATCAATGAGGCAGAAAATTTATTATTGGAGAATCTGAACTATCAGAGTAAAGAAGAAGTGACAGCGGCGATTTTGTTCTATGAATATGTGGGAAGCCAGACAGATGAATTTTTGACAATGCATAATTATTCAAAAGAAGAAGCATTAGATGGAATGAAACGGCTTGCAAAAGAAGTTGGATATGATGGAATATGGGATGAATTTTAACTATCGCCTTTATTATCTGCTGGAAGAATTGTTAGACTATGTAGTTGTACACGAACTGGTGCATAGACGATATATGAACCATTTCAAGGAATTTTGAGAAGAGGTAGAAAAATATATGCCGGATTACAAAGAATGGAGAAAAAGATTGAAGGAGATTCACATATGAAAAAAGTAATCGTCATCGGTAGTCCCGGTGCAGGAAAGAGTACATTTTCAAGGAAATTAAGGGAGAAGACAGGACTGCCGTTATTTTATCTGGACATGTTATGGCATAAGCCGGATAAGACCAATGTATCGCGGGAAGAATTTGACGAGAAATTAAAAGAGATATTACAGCAGGAATCATGGATTATCGATGGTAACTATCTTCGGACATTGAGACTAAGACTAGAAGCGTGTGATACTGTGTTTTTCTTAGATTATCCGTTGGAGGTATGTCTTGAGGGAGCGAAATCTCGTATTGGGAAAGAGCGGGAGGATATGCCTTGGCAGGAGACGGAACTTGATGAAGAATTTAGACAATATATCATAGCTTTCCCGAAAGAACAATTGCCGGAAATGTATCAGATATTGGAAGAGTATGCCGGAAAAATAGATGCTATAACATTTCATTCCAGGGAAGAGGCGGAAGAATATTGGAGGAAAGAGAATGAAGAATTATCAGGAAGTAAATGCAAAAATTATTGATGCATGGTGTGAAGATGGTTGGACGTGGGGAGAGCCGATTACACATGAAATATATGAGAGGGCAACAAAAGGAAATTGGAATGTGCTTCTGACACCGACAAAAGCAGTTCCACATGAGTGGTTTGGAAATTTGAAGGGGAAGAAAGTACTGGGACTTGCTTCCGGAGGAGGACAGCAAATTCCAATATTTTCTGCGTTGGGCGCGGAATGTACAATGCTGGATTATTCGGAAAAGCAATGTGAGAGTGAGCGCTTTGTTGCAGAACGGGAAGGGTATGAAGTGAAAGTGATTCAAGGTGATATGACGAAGCCGTTACCTTTTGAGGATGAGATGTTTGATGTGATTTTCCATCCGGTTTCGAATTGTTACGTAGAGAAAGTGGAGCCAATTTTCAAGGAATGCTATCGTGTTCTGAAAAAGGGAGGAGTATTGCTTGGTGGTTTTGACATTGGAATCAATTATATTTTTGATGATGATGAAACTACGGTTGTGTACTCTCTTCCATTTAATCCGTTGAAAGATGAAAAAACATATGAGGATTCTGTTAAAAATGATTGGGGAATCCAGTTTTCTCATACATTGGAAGAACAAATTGGAGGACAGCTAAAGGCAGGTTTTCGATTAACGGATTTGTATGAAGATACAAATGGAGAAGGAAATTTGCATGAGCATAATATACCGAGCTTTATTGCGACAAGAGCAGTGAAAGAATAGTAGGAATTTTTATAAAAGTAAGGAAATTTTGGGTGTGTTCCTTACTTTTATTTTATACAATTTTAATTGCACGCATCGTGTAATTATGCTATACTCACATCACAAATCAAGATTTCTAAATATTTTATTCTAAAGCGTCTGTGATATTCGTCACAATGAAAATCAGATTTGTAATTCTATACGAAAGACGGTGATGCCTATGGGGAGCGTGTATGAAACCCTAGTGTATTTTTGTTGCCCGAGAATTGAAATTTTGCTAAAATAAAGGAGGAATCAAATGACTTATCATAAATTGAATACGAAGTATAAAGATCGTTTATTCCGCTTGATTTTCCATGAAAAGAAAGAACTTTTGGAACTATACAATGCGGTAAATGAAAGTAATTATACAAATCCGGAGGAATTGGAGATTACCACGATTGAAGATGTGGTGTATATGGGGATGAAGAATGATTTGTCGTTTATCATCGGAGACGAGATGAACCTCTACGAACATCAGAGCAGTTTTTGCCCGAATCTGCCTCTGCGTGGATTGTTTTACTTCTCATCAACTCAGTAAACTTTTCATTGGAAACGGGAAAGGAAAGAAATCTTCGTTGGAATGTACCGCACTGGTACGGAATGTGAATTATGGCCATAATAAAGAATTAATGGAACGATGCAAGACATTAAAGGAATATGCACAGTTCGTTGCGGCAATCAGGACGGCTTTAAAGCCTGGCATGAAGGAAGAAGAGGCTCATAAAGCGGTGGAACAGACGGTGGATAAATGCATCCGAGATAATATTCTTGCCAATATACTTCGTAAGAACAGGAGTGAGATTGTGGATAGTATTTTAACAGAATGGGATGAGGATGATTTTATAGAAGGCGTAAGAGAAGAGGCTGAGAAGGTTGGAGAACAACGTGGAAGAATTGAAGGAAGAATTGAGAATACAATTAAACTGTGTCAAGAATTCCATGTTTCGAAAGAGGATACCCTTGCTAGAATCGTAAAGGAATTTTCGCTGAAAGAGGCGAAAGCTAAGAAATATATGGAAGAATATTGGAAGTAAGACTTATGAGAATAGAAATGCATGTTCATACGAGTGAAGGAAGTCCTTGTGCGAGAGTAGAAGCGAAAAATATCGTAAAGGCATACAGTGAAGCAGGTTATGATGCAGTCATCATTACAAATCATTATGATAATGAATTGTTAAAGGATTTTGGGAAAACAGACAAAGAAAAAATAGAAAGATATTTGTTGGGATATTATAATGCAAAAAAGGTTGAGAATGAATATGGAATTTTAGTGATGCTGGGATTGGAAATACGATTAGAACCAGGCGAAGAAGATTTTTTGATATATGGAATTGATGAACAATTTTTATTTGATAACCCTAATTTATGTTTGATGAGTCAAGAAGAAATTTTTAAACTTTGTCATCGCTATGGAGGCGTGTTTTATCAGGCACATCCATTTAGAGAACCATGTGTTCCTAAACATCCGGAATGGTTAGATGGTGTGGAAATGAATCAGCGTCCACATAGTGGAAACCATAATGAAAAATTAAAAGAATGGTTGAAAGACTATCCAAGGTTAAAATTAATTTCCGGAAGTGATTGTCATACTTTGGAACAGGTTGGTTTTGGTGGTATTAAAATTAAGGAAAATGTCAGCGATATAAAAGAACTCGTTCAAATTCTGAAACAGCAGGAAGTAGAAATTCTTATTAAAGGAGAAAATGATGATGGAATCTGAATTGGAAATGCAACTAAAATTAAGGGGGGGGTGGCTTAGAAGAAGTAGGAAAAAAAGATTTACAGGATTTCATAGCGATTGAGAATGAAACACATACGAAATATATTTTGGAAAATTTGGATTTTTTTGGAGAAGTTAAAGAAGAAATTATCGTAAATGGATTTTATGCCAGACTAAAAATGTCTTTTTTTAAGAAAGTTGTTTTGAAAAGTAGAACAGTGGGCTTTTTAAGTTACGATATTAAAGAAGATAAGATTGATTTAGTATTTATTCGTTTGACAGAAATGATACAAAATCAAGGAATCGGTACATTATTTTTAGAATATTTAAAAGAGTTGTCAAAAGTATGCCTCAAGCCGACTATTATCGTAGCTATAAAAACAAATCCAGCCCAGGAACTATATAAACGTTTGGGGTTCAAGTTTTTCAAAGAAAAAGATGTATTTTATTATTTTAAGTATGAATAGTAGTTGAAAAATGATTATAGTTATGTGGAGATATAATTATGCACAAAATCTTAGTTTTAAAGGAAGCTCACGAGCATAATAATCGAAAGCTTCAAGAAGCAATCAGCGGAGATTACATGCTTGAGTTTTCAACTCGTGGAACAGAAGATTACAAAGAAAAATTAAAAGAGGCGGAAGTGATAATAGGAGAGCCGTCCATAGAGGATATAAAGGGAGCGCCTAATTTAAAATGGATTCAAATGACATGGGCGGGAGCAGATTTTTATACAAAATCCCCGGAGTTTCCGAAAGACATTATAGTAACCAATATGTCCGGAGTCTTTGGTGAGACGATTTCTGAGTATGTGATAGGGGCGATTCTTTCTTTATACCGCAATTTTCCAGCCTATTATAGAAATCAGGCAGAGAAAATATGGCGGGATATGGGGAGTGAGAAAACACTATTCGATAAAAGGGTGTTGATTCTTGGAGCCGGAGATATAGGAACCAGTATTGCCAAGAGGCTTAGACCGTTCGGATGCCGGAATATCGGAGTGCGAAGAACCAAGAGGGAATATGAATCCTGTTTTGATGAAATGTATACGTTATCTGAGGCGGAACAATTACTTATAGATGCAGATATTGTCATTGGATGCCTTCCGGATACAAAAGAGACGGCAGGATTCCTGAATAAAGAAAGGTTGTTGAGGATGAAGAAGGCTGCTGTTCTCATCAATGTAGGACGCGGAAGTCTCGTTGTGACAAAGGATTTGGAGGAGGTCTTGGAAATGGGACATTTATACGGTGTTGCGTTGGATGTGACGAAACCGGAACCTCTTCCAAAGACATGCAAGCTTTGGAGCATGAAAAATGTTATAATTACGCCGCATATTTCCGGTATCGGTTTTGGACATGACATGCGGACAGAGGACAAGATTTACGATATTATGAGTGAAAATCTTCGAAGATATATCGCAGGAGAAGAACTATTGAATGTGGTGGATTTTATGTGTGGCTATCGAAGATTTTCGGAATAATCATCAGAAAACTAAGTACTCCATGTAGGTGAGGAGGGGAATGAAATGGAATACAGAGAGTTATCGGAACAGGAAATCGATAGGAGCTTATTCCGTTCTTTTATACGCCGCCAGATTGTTACAAAATGTTGGCGAAAAGAGGACGGAGTGTGGCTGGTGAAAGAGATTCCCTTTATTGATGACTGGACAGAAGCCGATTACCAGGAGCAGATAGAGAATTTGAAGCATACGGTTCGTTCGGGAGGCTTTGTGTATGCGGCTTTCTATAACTGGGAATTGAAAGGATTTGTTTCTGTGGAAAAAGATTTGTTTGGCAGCTCGGATAAATATCTGGATTTATCCAGCATCTATGTTTCGGCGGATATGCGTCAACAAGGAATCGGAGCAGAACTTTTTTCTAAAGCCAGGCAATGGGCAAAAGAACAGGGCGCGGACAAGCTGTATATTTCTGCACATTCCGCCATTGAAAGTCAAGCGTTTTACAGGAAGATGGGATGCGTTGAAGCAAAGCAATATAATCAGGCGCATGTTGAGAAAGAGCCTTGCGATTGTCAACTGGAATGTGTGGTAAGCTGCGGTGATGGCTAAGTTGTTCAGGGGATTAATGCGAGGCAGATAAAAGGATAAAATCGAAAGTTTTGAGGAAAAACATATGAACGACAAATGGATTGATTATGCAATCCGTATTCAAAGTATTGCTCAGGCAGGACTTCAATACGGAAAAGATAAATACGATAAGGAGCGTTATGAAGAATTACGGAAGATTTCTGCTGAAATGATTTCAGCAAGAACAGATATTCCTATTGATAAAGTTTACAATTTATTTTGTAATGAAACAGGCTATCAAACGCCAAAAGTTGACACAAGAGCTGCGGTGTTTGTTGAAGGAAAGATTTTGCTTGTTCACGAAAATAATGGTACGTGGGCTCTGCCTGGCGGTTGGTGTGAGGTTGACCAATCTGTTGCCTCAAATACTATTAAAGAAGTGAAGGAAGAAACGGGATTAAATGTATCGGCAGAAAAACTGATTGCTGTTCAGGACTGGCGAAAGCATAACGTAACAAATTATGCTTATGGAGTTGTAAAGATTTTTGTTCTATGTAAATATAAAAATGGAGAATTTGAAAGAAATATTGAAACAACAGAGATTGGCTTTTTTGAAAAAGAGGAGATACCTGAAAACCTTGCGGTAGAAAAATGCACGAAAGAACAAATATTGATGTGTTTTGAAACGCTTGAAAATCCAGCTGCTCCAACAATATTTGATTAGACAGGAATGGTTGTAAAAATTAGAAGTTATGGAGGTAATTATGGCTTTTGATTTTAAGAAAGAATATAAAGAATTTTATATGCCAAAGAACAAACCACAGGTTGTAAATGTTCCAAAAGCAAATTATATAGCTATAAGGGGGAAAGGTAACCCCAATGAAGAAGGCGGGACATATCAGCAAGCAATCAATATTTTATATGCTGTGGCATACACCTTGAGGATGAGTTATAAAACAGATTACAAAATGGAAGGATTCTTTGAGTATGTTGTACCACCTCTTGAAGGTTTTTGGTGGCAGGATAATGTGGATGGAGTAGATTATACCGATAAATCTACTTTTAATTGGATTTCCGTCATTCGTTTGCCCGATTTTGTTACTAAAAAAGATTTTGAATGGGCAGTAACAACTGCTGCTGAAAAGAAAAAGATTGACTGTTCATCAGCGGAATTTTTAACTGTTGACGAGGGATTGTGCGTTCAAATTATGCATTATGGCCCATTTGATGATGAACCTGCAACAATTGCGCTTATGGATGCTTATTTGGAGCAGAACGGATATGGTAATGATATGAACAAGGAAAGACTGCATCACGAAATATATTTGTCAGATGCAAGAAAAGTTGCTCCAGAAAAATGGAAAACTGTTATTAGACACCCAATTAAGAAAGCGTAAAATTAGAAATTATAGAGGAGATATGTATGAACTACATTATATATTCCGGCTGTTTTGAGAAAGGAACACAGGAACAGAAGACGGTTTTTAGGGAACTATTTGGAGATGAAAATACACAATATAAATTCGATTTTTATTTTCATTGGTACAATATTATCCATGAATATGGTCATTGTCTTTGTTCCCATTATGATTTAGACATAACTGGACTAAAACAGGAACTTTTAGTGAACAGATTTGCAGTGGGTATTTGGAAATATGCAGGATATGAACAAGAGTTAGAAGAATTAGCAAAAATTATCAATGAAACATTGCAGAAACTAAAAGTTCCTGTACCGAATGATATGTCATTTACTGAGTATTATGAAAACATATGGGGAACAGATGAATTGATGAAAGTGCCAATATACGGATATTTCCAGTTTAAGAGTGTACAGATGGCTTTAGAAGGCAGAGAAGAGTTAGAGGATGTTCTTATGGAAATGGGAATACACAAAAATGGTAATCAGAAACCTGTTTATAAAAAATACTTGATTTCTTCGAATACAGCAAAAGAAGTATTGGCTGATATACATTATCTTCTTAACAGTTTAGGAATCGAGCAGCCGCGGGTAGATATTGAACTTGTTGATAATCCAGCTATTCAATGTGCAGATTCTATAGTTTCTCCAGAGGGTTAAATCTCAGTTAGTGCAATGAATGGTTCTTTAGAGTTTTTTTGATAAGATAAGTTATCGATTGATAAAGGGAGGAGATATTCGATGAATATAGGCTTTTGGAGCTGTATCGTATTAGTTCCAATCTTTGCTTTGATGGGAATCGTATTTGGAATTTTAAAAGGAAAGTCCGCAAAGCTTGTTTCCGGATTTAATACGCTGCCGAAAGAAGAACAGGAGCGATACGACAAGGAATATCTTGCGCGGGACATGAGAAATTCCTGTTTCCTCTGGACAGGAATTATGCTGGCAGGGGCGGTGTTGTCATGTTTGGTGACATCTTATATGGCAATAGGCGCTTACATTATTTGGCTGATTATGTTTTTTAAGGACGTACATATGGATGCGAGGAAGACATTTGAGAAATATTTAAAAAGAGAGGAATAGAGGAAAGATGGAATATAAAATCATACGGTTGACAGACGAACCGGAACGGAAAGAGCAGGCTTCCGAATGGTTCCATGAGAAATGGGAAGTTCCTCTGGAAGCATATCTGAAAAGCATGGAGGAATGTCTGCAAGGGAAAAGCTCGATTCCGCAGTGGTATATGGCGGTAGAAGAGGACAGAATTATTGGCGGTATGGGCGTGATTGAAAATGATTTCCATGACAGAAAGGATTTGACACCGAATGTTTGTGCCGTATATACAGAAGAAGACAAAAGATGTAACGGTATTGCAGGAGCTTTGCTAAACTTTGTATGTGAGGACATGAAAGAAAAAGGAATTGATACATTGTATCTCCTTACAGACCATACATCCTTTTATGAACGTTACGGATGGAAATTTCTCTGTATGGTACAAGGGGATGGGGAGCTGGAGATGTCCAGGATGTATGTGCATAAAAGTGAAAAAAGTTAAGTTACAGAAAAAGCAAAATATAAGAGGGAGGCAGTGACAAATGCGCCTGAAAAATATACTGATTGTTGTGAAAGATATTGAGAAGTCGAAGAAGTTTTACCATGATTTGTTTGGATTGGATGTGATACTTGACAGAGACGGAAATGTGATTTTGACGGAAGGGCTTGTGCTTCAAGATAAAACGGTATGGAAAAGCTTTGTGAAGAAAGAGGTGATTCCGGAGAATCATTCTTGCGAGTTGTACTTTGAAGAACGGAATATCGAAGCATTTGCAGAGAAGTTGGAAACTTTATATCCGTCGATTCGATACGTCAATCGATTGACAACACAGAGTTGGGGCCAGAGCGTACTTCGATTCTATGACTTGGATGGAAATCTGATTGAGGTCGGGACGCCGATGTAATGGGACAACAATAGGAAAATGGAGGAAAGACATGAAGAGAGTGCTTGTAACCGGAGGGACGGTATTTGTAAGTAAATGGATTGCAGAGCATTTTGTGGCGATGGGGGAGGAAGTCTATGTGCTCAACCGCAATCACAGAAAACAGCCGGAGGGCGTAAAACTGATTCAGTGCGACAGGCATCAGATAGGAGACGCATTGAAAAATCTTGAGTTTGATGTAGTAGTTGATACGGGATATACAGCAGAAGATGTGGAACTTCTTTTGGATGCGCTAGGCGGATGCCAAGATTATATTTTTATTAGTTCCAGCGCAGTATATCCGGAATATGAAACACAGCCATTTACGGAGGAGACTCCGGCAGCGGGGAATCGTTATTGGGCAAAATACGGTAAGGATAAGATAGAGGCGGAACAGGTATTATTAAGACGGAAGCCGGATGCCTATATTCTTAGACCACCATATCTGTATGGGTCGATGAATGACATTTATCGGGAGGCGTTCGTGTTTGACTGTGCGATGGAAGGAAGAAAATTTTATCTCCCGCAGGATGGAGAGATGCAACTGCAATTTTTCCATATCCAGGACTTGTGCAGATTCATTGATATTCTGTTAGAGAAGAAGCCGGCACAGCATATTTTCAATGTAGGAAATGAAGGGAGTATTTCGATTCGTGAGTGGGTAACGCTTTGTTATGAGGCTGTTGGAAAACAGGCGGAATTTATCAATGTGTATGAAGACGTTGAGCAGAGAAATTATTTTAGTTTTTGTGAGTACGAGTATCGTTTGGATGTATCAAAGCAGAAAGAGTGGATGCCAACGACGAAACCGATGCGGGAAGGACTCTTGGAGGCGTTTGCATGGTATCAGGAGAATCGGGAAGAAGTGGAAAGAAGACCGTTTCAAGAGTATATTGATAAGAATCTGAAGACGGAGCTTGCGATTGCAACCGATTTTCATGGAGAAGGGAAGAGCCTGGAAGAGATAAAAGAGACGCTGAGACAGATTTCAGACGCAGGATTTAGCCACATTCACTGGTGTCATGACTGGGATGGGGATTATCTGTATTCCGTATATGAGATGGAGCAGTTCAAAGAATGGCTGGATGCTTATCACTTACGGGTGAAAGGGATTCATGCAACGAAAGGAACGAAGCGCGACGTCACAAGGTCGGCGTTACACGCAAGAAGAGACTACACATCTGATTGGGAATGCAGCAGAAAGGCAGGCGTCGAACTGATTCAAAATCGAGTGGAGTTGGCAGCGTACTTAGGAGCAAAGGAAATCGTGCTTCATCTCTATCCGCCGTTTGTGTCGATAGAGCGCGGGACAACCAGTCGGGAATCGTTCTATGCAAATGTGAAAAAATCTTTCGATGAACTTTATCCGTTCTGTATGGAGAATGGTGTAAGAATCTGTGTTGAAAACCTGTTTGACATGCCGGGGGAATACGTAGAAGAATTATGGAATTGGTTGATGGAAACGTATCCTGCGGAATATATCGGCTTTTGTTTTGACAGCGGTCATGCAAATATGATTTGGGGTGACAGGATGACAGAGATGCTACACAAATATCGGGACAGAATCTTTGCGGTGCATCTCCATGATAACTTTGGTGCAGTCGATTATCATATGATTCCGGGCGAAGGAGCTATTGGTTGGGATGATGTGATGCGGGAACTGAAGGAATCGGCATATGAATTACCACTCATTTTAGAACTGGAAAGTGGACAGGAGAATACAAAGGAATATTTGAAAAGAGCATACCGGGCAGGATGTCGGCTGCAATCGATGTGTCGGAGGGAGAGAAAATGCGAAGAATAGAAGGAATTACACAGACAACGAAAAACAGATTTTTGAATATGTATGAGCTGGATATGAGAAGCGATACCGGGAAGAAGAGTAAGTATTTCGTGGCATCCAGAGCGAAGGGTGTAGAAGATTTGAAGATTACAACAAGAGAAAATCGTGCGGATGGAGTGATTATCTATAGCGTGTACCGGGATGAAAAAGACGGAGAGGAAAAACTGGTGCTGATTCGCCAATACCGCTGTCCGATTGATACCTATGTGTATGAATTTCCAGCGGGACTCGTAGAAGAAGGCGAAGACTTCAAGGAAACGGGGAGAAGGGAACTGAAAGAAGAAACAGGACTGGATTTTGAAGCTATCGATGCGGCAGATATGTACACAAAGCCTTGTTTTACAACGGTCGGCATGACGGATGAATCCTGTGGTACGGTGTACGGATTTGCGACGGGGGAACCTTCGAAGCTTGGCCAGGAGGAAAATGAAGAGATTGAGATTGTCCTTGCGGATAGGGCGGAAGTGCGGAGAATCTTAAAAGAAGAGAATGTGGCGATTATGTGTGCGTATATGATGATGCATTTTCTGAATACACCAGAAGGTCATGTCTTTGACTTTTTAAAGGCATAGCGCCGAATGCCGGAGTGCATCGACGCTATAATGTGAATAAATATTATAAATCAAGCATAAACTGGGCGGCTTTATCCACCGCCTCGTTCGCTTTTTTCATATTTGCCATCTGAAATACATGCCACATGCCTTTGTAGAGGTCAAGTTTTACGTTTACTTTTTGACTGCTCATATGCTTTTTCAAGTCGGTGGAATCGCTGAGTAATATTTCGTTGGAACCGACCTGAATATAAACGGGCGGAAAGTCTTTATAATTTCCAAAGATTGGAGAAAGATAAGGATTTTCAAATACAGTCTCGTCTGTATTTCCGTCAGGCACATAGGCAATGCGGGCGTTTTGTAAGTATTCCGATGTTAAAATCGGGTCTAATTCTCCTTTTTCTGTCATGGATTTTCCTTGAAGCGTCAGGTTTGTCCAAGGGGAGAAGAGGACGAAGCCGCGAGGGAGGATACGACCTTCTTCTTTGAGTTTTAAACCGAGTGAGAGAGCTAAGTTTCCTCCGGCGGAATCTCCGGCAACGATGATTTGTTTTGCCCCGTATCCGAGATGCATCAGATGATTCCAGACAGTCAGTACGTCTTCCAGTGCGGCGGGAGCGGCGTGTTCCGGCGCCAGTCTGTAGTTGAAGCTTAAAAGTTCCATGGAAGAGGCAAGGGAAAGCCGGGTTGTCAATGTCCGCGCATATTCCAGACTTCCGGTGTAGAATCCGCCTCCATGACAATAAAATATGAAAATATCCTTCTTATGAGGGCGGATAGGGCGTACCCACTCGCATGGGATGTGGTCTATCATATATTCGTAGTAGGAAGCTTCACTGTTTTTCGTTCCAAGAAGTTTTCCGATATTTGCCTGAGAGCGGCGTTGTTTTTCCAAGTCTTCTTTTACGGTAAAATCGTGTACGGCTTTGACGATTTTCATCAATCCTTGATTCTGCTTTTCTGCCATAAAAACTCCTTTCTTTTGCAAAATGCAGAGTGTATCTGCACAATATACCTTATCTTAACACAACGAGGTTGCCAGATACAATGAGATTCTTTATAATAGGTTTAAGTATTCGCGGAGAAATTTAGAAGCGATAGAAGGAAATGAGGAGACGATTATGGGGAAAAGAAAAGAATGGTTAAAATTGGATTTATCCGGAAACGTATATCCGACACTTCAGAAGAAGAGCTTCTCTTCTACTTTTCGTGTGTCTCTTACATTGAAAGAAGAAGTGGAGCCGGACATCCTGCAAGAAGCATTTGAACGGACGCTTCCAAGATTTCCTTCTTTTAAAGTGGATTTGCGAAAGGGACTTTTTTGGAGATACCTGGAACCAAATCATCGTCCGGCACCGCGGGTAGAGGAGGATATCAAGAATCCTTGTATGCCGATGGATTTTCACTCAAAACACCGATATTTGATTCGGATTTACTATTATAGAAATCAGATTGCGCTGGAAGTGTTTCATTCCATTGCGGATGGATTGGGAGCGCTTATTTTCCTGAAAACATTGGTGGCGGTTTACCTCGGAATGCGAGGGGCAGTGATTCCGGATACAGAAGGAATTTTAAATGTGGATGAGGAACCGAAAGATTGTGAGCTCGAAGATGCATATATGAAATATGCCAATTCGAAGGTGTCTCCGAAACGAAGCCAGGGAAGCGCGTATCGGGTTCGTGGAACAAAAGAACCGTTTTATACATTAAACATTATCTGTGGAACGATGCCGGTTGCACAATTAAAAGAGACGGCGAAGCGTTACGGAGTGACGATTACGGAATACTTGAATTCGGTTCTGATTTATGCGCTTATGCAGAAACAAAAAGAAAGCCGGGCGCGGAAGGAAAAACCGGTAAGAATTGCTATGCCGGTCAATCTTCGGCAGTTCTTTCCGTCGAAAACATTGCGGAATTTTATTACGATGGTATATCCGGGGATTGACCCGCGGATGGGAGAGTATACGTTTGAGGAGATTTTAAGGCAGATTCATTACTATATGCGGTATTATTTGAACGAGAAATTTTTGAATGCAGATATTACGACGAATGTGAAGACGCTGCAAAGTCCGTTTATCCGGATTGTGCCGCTTTTTATGAAAGATATGGTAGTGAAACAGTTTTATAAACGGGTGCAGGACTGCCAGTCTTCGGCAGGACTTACGAATCTTGGAATTGTACGAATTCCGGAAGAAATGGAAGCATATGTAGAACGGTTTGACGTGTTAATGGGTCATCCGTTCTCACCGCGGACGAACTGTGCGATTATCAGCTATCGCGGTATCACAACAGTGAATTTTACAAGCGGGATTATCGAAACAGATGTGGAGCGGTTGTTTTTTCGGAAATTGGTAGAAGACGGAATTGAAGTGACGATTCGCAGCAATCGAGATTGAGAGGTGAAAGGAAGATGTATTGTGTAAATTGTGGTGTGAAATTAGAGGATTCCCTGGAAAAATGTCCGCTCTGTAATACGCCGGTATATCATCCGGAACAGGCCGTAAGAAGAAAAGAAGCTTCTCCTTATCCGACAAAACGGGGAACTGTAGAAAAGGTGCGAAGAACAGATATCGCAATACTTTTGATTGTGTTACTCGGAAGTACGGCGCTTGGATGCGGGATTTTGAATCTCTTCGTATATACGAAAAGCTTATGGTCGCTCTATGTGATTACGGCATGTGCGGTCATTCTGTTGTTTTGTCTGCCGATTTTACTGTACCGGAAGCTTCCGATGGTTGTGATGACGATGATTGACGGCGGCGCGTTGCTTCTCTATGTCTATATGGTGGCAATCGTGAATGATGGAATGCATTGGTTCAAAGGAATCGCGGTGCCGGTCGTATTGCTCGGAACGCTTCTGACTATGATTTTTGTCTATATGAAACAGCACGTGAGCAAATCTATTTTATTTACAGCTATGCTCGTTGTAATTGAAAGCGCGGTTTTCTGTGTTGGCATCAATATCAGCGTCTTATATTATATGGAGCATAAAGTGGAAATCACATGGTCGGCGGTCGTGCTCGTTTGCGCTGTGATTATTACGATTTCATTGGTTACGGTTATGCGTGTGTCAAGACTTCGGGAAGAGGTTCGAAGGAGGATGCATTTATAAGGAAGTTCTGAAGGTTCGTACTTGCAAGAGGTCAGAAAATCATGTACAATAAACGACGTAGGAAAAACGATAATTATTTCACATAAAGGAGATAGAAAAATGAGCAAAAAACCAACTGTTTTAATGATTCTTGATGGATATGGTCTCAACGAAAAACACGAAGCAAACGCGGTTTTTGAAGGAAAGACACCGGTAATGGACCGTCTGATGTCTGAATGTCCGTTTGTAGAAGGAAATGCAAGCGGAATGGCAGTAGGGCTTCCGGACGGACAGATGGGAAATTCAGAAGTCGGACATTTGAATATGGGCGCAGGACGTATCGTATATCAGGATTTGACAAAGATTACAAAGGCAATTCAGGACGGAGATTTCTTTGAGAATGAAGCGCTTCTTGCCGCATGTGCGAACGTAAAAGAACATGATTCCGCACTTCATATGTATGGACTCGTATCTGATGGAGGCGTACACAGCCATAACACACATATTTATGGTCTCTTGGAATTGGCAAAAAAACAGGGAATTGAAAAAGTCTATGTACATTGTTTCCTGGATGGACGTGATACACCGCCAGCATCCGGCAAAGACTATGTTGCAGAACTTGCAGATAAGATGAAAGAAATCGGCGTTGGTAAGATTGCTTCTGTGATGGGACGTTACTATGCAATGGACAGAGATAACCGCTGGGATAGAGTAGAACTCGCTTACAATGCCATTGTAAAAGGAGAAGGCGAGAAAGCAGAAGACGCCGTTGCAGCAGTGCAGGTTTCTTATGACAATGAGAAGACGGATGAGTTTGTCCTTCCGACGGTGATTATGGAAAATGGAGCTCCGGTTGCAACTGTAAAAGACAACGATTCTATCATCTTCTTCAACTTCAGACCGGACAGAGCAAGAGAAATTACAAGAACATTTTGTGATGATGAATTCAACGGATTCGACCGCGGAGAAAGAGTAAAAACAACATATGTATGTTTCACAGAATATGATGTAACAATCGAGAACAAGCTTGTCGCATTCCGTAAGACAGAGATTACAAATACATTCGGAGAATTCCTTGCGGCCAACGGATTGAAACAGGCAAGAATCGCCGAGACAGAAAAATATGCTCATGTCACATTCTTCTTTAACGGCGGCGTGGAAGAACCAAACGAAGGAGAAGACAGAATCCTTGTAAAATCTCCGAAGGTAGCAACTTACGATTTACAGCCGGAGATGAGTGCGTTTGAAGTATGCGATAAATTAGTAAACGCTATCAAATCACAGGAATACGATGTGATTATCATTAACTTTGCGAACCCGGATATGGTAGGACATACAGGAGTAGAAAATGCGGCAATCAAGGCAATCGAAGCGGTGGATGAATGCGTTGGAAAAGCAGTTGACGCAATCAAAGAAGTAGACGGACAGATGTTTATCTGCGCCGACCATGGAAATGCAGAACAGCTCGTGGATTATGAGACAGGCGCACCGTTTACGGCACATACAACAAATCCGGTTCCGTTTATCCTTGTAAACGCAGACCCGGCTTACACATTAAGAGAAGGCGGATGCCTGGCGGATATTGCTCCGACATTAATCGAATTGATGGGAATGGAACAGCCGAAAGAAATGACAGGAAAATCATTGTTAATAAAATAGTTAATTGGGGACGTAGTATTTTGTCAGAATACTACGTCCCCAATTAAGTTTTGCTGTGTCCCCAACAGGATTTTTACTATGATTTTTGCCAAGAAACATGCTTGAAACTACTACAAAATATAGTAAGGGACACACCTGCTTGCAGAAAGGGACAGGGCTAATTACGAAAAGGGACAGGGTTGAGACACATTTTGAACATATATTGTTGTTGTGACAGTGGAGTGATGATATAATAAAAAGCAAAAATAACACTTTAAAGTTCTGGATATAGAGAAAAGAGGTGTGGGTATGGCAAAATTAGAAAAAACTTTGAATGGAAATTTCGATGAGATACTTCATAAAATCGAATCAGGCATACAAGGCGGAAGTGTGACTGCATCGTTGGAGGGTTCTAGTGACTTTAGAGATGGGGATGCCAGATGTAGTGTTCGTGTTTTTGAACGGTATAGCTATTCGGGAAACAACAGGGTAAGTTTAAATATCACTTTATTCCAGAAAGGGACGGGACCGGTGTCTGTTTCTGCAATCACATCTGGCGGAAGTCAGGGGATGATTTTTAAAGTCAACACATGGGGCGAAGAGGCATTTTTGGAAAAATTAATGGAGTTACTATAGAAGGATGTTTGAGAGGAATATGAGCAATGAATGAGATTATAAAGTATATCACAAAGAATTATGCTCCGGTTTCCATTATCGTATATGGTTCTTATGCAAATCATACAAATAATGAGCATAGTGATTTTGATGCACTTGTGATTTCGAAGAATCATAAAAAGTTTCACGATGTATCATTTGTAAATGGAATTCAGCTGGATGTTTTTATATATCCTTTGGAGTTTTTTGAATCGGATATCGATTGTGAGGAGTTTGTACAGATATTTGATGGAAATATTGTACTGGACACAAATTGTTGTGGAGAAATGCTAAAAAGAAAGGTACAGGAGTATATAAAAAGTCTGCCGCAAAAAACGGAAGAAGAACTTAGAACAGATATCGAATGGTGTAAGAAAATGTGTCTGCGTACAAAACGCGGTGACGCAGAGGGAATGTACAGGTGGCATTGGGTTTTGACAGAGTCGTTAGAGATATTTTGCAACGTGATGAAACATCCGTATTTTGGACCTAAGAAAAGTTTGAGGTGGATGGAAAAATCCTGTCCGCAGGCATTTGTATCATACAAAGCGGCGCTTGAGCAATTTGAAGAAGAAACATTAGAAAAATGGATGACTATTTTAGAACAATATTTTGATAAATATGAAGATGTATAAAACAAAAGAAGCAAAAAGAAAGAGAATGGAGAAAATTTTCTATAAAGAAGCGGAAAGTAAGAAAGGCAAACATGGTTATTTTAATCACAGGAGCTTCCCACACAGGGAAGACCATTTTAGCACAGAGATTATTGGAAAAATATCATTACCCATATTTATCTATCGACCATTTGAAAATGGGACTGATTCGCAGTAAAAATACGAATCTTACACCGACGAGCGATAACGAACAGTTGACGGAATACTTATGGCCGATTGTTGCAGAAATGATAAAAACAGTGATTGAGAATAAGCAGAATCTGATTGTAGAAGGGTGCTATATTCCTTTTGACTGGAAGAAGGATTTTGAGAAAGAATACTTAGAAGAGATACGATATTATTGTCTTGTGATGAGTGAAGGCTATATTCAAAAATATTTTTCGGATATTAAGAAATATGCAAACGCAATTGAGAGAAGGCTGGATGATACATATTGTACTCTTGAAAGTGTGCTTGAGGATAATGCGCGGATGCTGGAATTGGTTGGAAAGTACGAGGCAAATTGTGTAATGATTGACGAAGATTATAATATAGAGTTAGACTTATAAAGGACAAAGGATATGATTTATTTATCGCATTTTGAATTTCCGGATATGGAAGAGGAATACGACTTCATATTTCGGCAGAAGAAAACTTGTTACGACACTTATTATCCGTTTCAGATATTGTCAAAACACAGTTTTCGGGAGATTGACTTTGAGCCTGTGACTATTTTGTATGGTGGGAATGGTTCGGGGAAGACGACGGCTTTGAATGTGATTGCGGAGAAACTGGGATTGAAAAGAGATTCCTTATATAACCGTTCCAATTTCTTTGAGGACTATATAAAATTGTGCGATTTTCGGACAGAGGCGAAGATTCCGAAAGAGAGCGCTGTGATTACGAGTGATGATGTATTTGATTTTATGCTGAATCTAAGAAGCTTGAATGAAGGGATTGACCGGAAACGGGAAGAGCTGTTTGAAGACTATGCATCGCGAAAATACGGGCGTTTCCAAATACATTCACTTGATGACTATGAAGAATTGAAAAAGGTAAATGCGGCGCGAAGTAAAACGCAGTCTCAGTATATTCGTAGGAATCTTTCGGATAATGTGAGAGAGCATTCCAATGGTGAGAGTGCATTTTTGTACTTTGCGGAGAAGATTCAAGAAAATGGGTTGTATCTACTAGATGAACCGGAAAACAGCCTTTCACCGGAAAAGCAACAGGAACTGTTGAGGTTTCTGGAGGATTCGGCAAGATTTTTTGGATGCCAGTTTGTGATTGCCACCCATTCCCCGTTTTTGTTGTCCATGCGAGGAGCGAAAATCTACGATATGGACGAAGAAAGGGTGGATGTGAAGCGGTGGTATGAGTTGGAAAACGTACGGGTGTATTATGAATTTTTTCAAAAATATAAAGAGGAATTTGAAAGATAAATAAAAGGAGGACATCACATGTTAAGTTTTGTAAACGATTATTCAGAAGGAGCACATGAAAAAATTTTAGAAAGATTGGTGGAGACAAACCGAGAAAGTCTATCAGGATACGGAACGGATAAATACAGCGATTCCGCAAAAGAGAAGATTCGGAAAGCCTGCAACTGCCCAGAGGCAGATATTTATTTTCTCGTGGGAGGAACACAGACGAATCAGACAGTCATTGATGCGCTTTTGAATCAGTACGAAGGCGTTGTTGCGGCAGAGACGGGACATGTCAATGTGCATGAAGCAGGAGCGATTGAATTTACCGGACACAAAGTGCTTACAGTGCCACAGCATGATGGGAAAATATGTGCCAAGGAATTGAAAGATTATATTGCAACCTTTTACGGGGATGCTAACCACGAACATATGGTATTCCCGGGAATGACTTACATTTCCCATCCGACAGAATTGGGAACACTTTACACGAAGAAAGAATTGCAGGATATTTCAGAGGTTTGCAAAGAATACAACATTCCGCTTTATCTGGATGGAGCCCGTATGGGGTATGGTCTTGTGAGCGAAGGAACGGACGTGACACTCGCGGATATTGCCAATTATTGTGATGCGTTCTATATCGGCGGAACGAAGGTAGGAGCGCTCTGCGGAGAAGCGGTTGTATTTCCGAAAAAAGCGCCGGCACATTTTCTTACAATTGTGAAACAGCATGGGGCTCTTTTGGCGAAAGGCAGACTGACAGCCCTTCAGTTCGACACTTTGTTTACAGATGATTTATATATGGAAATCAGTAAAAATGCAATTAAGATGGCCAATATGCTTCGCCAGGCATTTGAAGAAAAAGGTTATACATTCTATCAGAAGAATCCGACTAATCAGATTTTCATCGTATTGGAGAATGAGAAAATTCAAGAACTGAAAAAGCAGGTTGCCTTTGATTTCTGGGAGAAATTCGACGATACACATACGATTATGCGGTTTGCAACAAGCTGGGCAACAAGAGAAGCGGATGTCAAAGCCTTGATTGGAATTCTGTAAGTGATGAAGATACATATTATTGGAGGAAGCGGTACGGGGAAAACATATCTGGCAAAACAACTGGCAGCGAAATACCAGATACCGCATTATGATTTAGATGAGTTGCAGTGGGACAATCGAGCAGAACATTATGGTGTAAAGAGAGAAAAAAGTGAGCGGGAGAGAATGTTGTCTGAGATTCTGAAAAAAGATGACTGGATAATAGAAGGGGTCTATTATAAGTGGTGCTCACAGTGTTTTGCAGATGCAGATAAGATTTATTTGCTCGAAGTACCAAAAAGAGTCTACATTTTTCGAATACTGAAACGTTTCCTGCGAAGAAAGATGGGAATGGAAAAAGGGAAAAAAGAAACGATAAAATCTGTTTACCATTTAATAAAATGGACAACTCAGTATTGTGAGAAAGATATGGAAGACATTCGGAAAATGCTGGAACCATATGAAAATAAGATAGAGTATCTGTGAAATGTACAGGTTTCCGGCAGAATAAGAAGGAAAATCAGAAAACCCCTTGCTTTTCCTGAACGGTGGTGCTATACTACATATTAGTTACATAGGAGACCGACAGAAGAGTGAACGAGAAGTTCACTCTTTTTGTTAGTAAAAGCAGAGGAGGATTAGAGTTGTCAAAGAGAGAAATATACGAGCAGAAAACAGAGGAACTTCTCACACCAATTGTCGAGAGTCATGGATTTGAACTTGTGGACGTGGAATATGTGAAGGAAGGCGGCACATGGTATCTTCGTGCATACATTGATAAGCCGGGAGGAATCGCAGTAGATGACTGTGAACTTGTAAGCCGGGCTTTCTCTGAGATTTTGGATGAGAAAGATTATATTGAAGACAGTTATATTTTTGAAGTGAGTTCTCCGGGGCTTGGAAGACCGCTGAAGAAAGAAAAAGACTTTAAAAGAAGTCTTGGCGAGGAAGTTGAGATTCGCACATACCGGGCGGTGGACAGACAGAAGGAATTCATCGGAATTCTGACAGACTATGACAAAGATACAGTAACAATTGAAATGGAAGACGAGACGAAGAAAACGTTTGAGAGAAGCGAAATCGCACTGATTCGTTTGGCGTTTGATTTTTAAGGAGGAATAGAAAAATGAACACAGAATTATTAGAAGCTTTGACAATTTTGGAGCAGGAAAAAGATATCAGTAAAGAGACTTTATTGGATGCAATCGAGAATTCTCTCATCAATGCATGCAAGAACCACTTTGGAAAGGCAGACAATATCAAGGTAATTATGGACCGTCAGACATGCGACTATTCTGTTTTTGCCGAGAAGACAGTTGTAGAAGAAGTGGAAGATGACGTTATGGAAATCAGTCTTGCCAATGCGAAGATGATTGACAGCAAGTTTGAACTTGGCGATGTAGTCCAGATTCCAATCGAATCAAAATCTTTCGGACGTATCGCGACACAGAACGCGAAGAACTTAATTTTACAGAAGATTCGCGAAGAAGAGCGTAAAGTAGTATACGACCAGTATTTTGAGAAAGAAAAAGATATCGTGACAGGTGTGGTACAGCGCTATGTCGGAAAAAACATCAGCATCAATCTTGGAAAAGCGGATGCAATGCTGACAGAAAACGAGCAGGTAAAAGGCGAAGTATTCCAGCCGACAGAGAGAATCAAATTGTATGTTGTGGAAGTAAAGAATACAACAAAAGGACCGAAAATTTTAGTATCCCGTACACATCCGGAGCTTGTAAAACGTCTGTTTGAAGCAGAAGTTGCAGAAGTAAAAGACGGTACAGTTGAGATTAAGAGTATTTCCAGGGAAGCAGGTTCCCGTTCTAAGATTGCCGTATGGTCCAACGACCCGGACGTAGACCCGGTTGGAGCTTGTGTTGGTATGAACGGCGCCAGAGTCAATGCAGTAGTGAATGAACTTCGCGGCGAGAAGATTGATATCATCAACTGGAGCGATAATCCGGCAATCTTAATCGAAAATGCTTTGAGTCCGGCAAAAGTAATTTCTGTAGCGGCTGACCCGGATGAGAAGACAGCAAGCGTTATTGTTCCGGATTATCAGTTATCTCTTGCTATCGGCAAAGAAGGACAAAACGCAAGACTTGCAGCACGTCTTACAGGATACAAGATTGATATTAAGAATGAGACACAGGCAATCGAGTCCGGTGAGCTTCCTGAGAATTACATGGAGCTTGCTATGGAGCCGACGGAAGCGGAAGCAGACGTTGAGAGCATGGACGACATGATGGAATAGGAAGTGAGCATTTGAACAGCATGAGAAAAATACCTATGCGAAAGTGCGTGGGATGCCAGGAAATGAAAAGCAAAAAAGAAATGATTCGTGTTTTGAAAACTTCAGAGAATACGTTTGAACTGGATAGGACAGGAAAGAAAAACGGCAGAGGCGCTTACGTATGCTGCTCGAAGGAATGTCTGGAGAAAGCGATGAAGAACAAAGGATTGGAACGTTCCTTCAAACAGGCAATCCCAAAGGATGTATATGAGACATTGAAAAAGGAGATGGAAGTACTTGAAACAGAATAAGGCATTATCTCTCGTGAGTCTTGCGACAAAAGCAGGGAAAACGGTAAGCGGAGAATTTTCTACAGAGAAAGCCGTCAAAGATTTTACCGCGGAACTTGTCATTGTTGCGGAGGATGCATCGGATAATACAAAGAAGAAGTTTAAAAACATGTGTGATTTCTATGAAGTGCCGATTTATTTTTATGGAGATAAAGATACCTTAGGCCATGCAATGGGCAAAGAATTTCGTGCGTCGCTGGCGGTGACGGATGAAGGGTTTGCGAAAGGAATCAGGAAGCATTTAGACGCAGAAAGTCATACAATTGCATAGAGGAGGTAATAATATAGTGCGAGTACACGAATTAGCAAAAGAGATGGACAAAACGAACAAAGAAGTATTAGATGTACTAAAAGAAAAAAATATCGAGGTGAAAAGTCATATGAGTTCTCTTTCAAATGAAGAAATTGACGTAGTAAAAAAATCGTTTGCAGAAAATACAGAAAAAGAAGAGCCGAAGAAGAAACATATCGTGCAGGTATTCCGTCCGCAGAACAGTAAGAATGCGGGGAAAATGGGTGGAAACCGCGGTGGAAAGAATTCTGGAAATCGTGATGGAAAATCAGGAGGAAACCGCGAAGGAAGACAGAATCAGTCGGGAAAATCTTCTTTCAACAAAGAAAAGGCAGATAGAAACGAAAGACCGGTTCAGGATAACAATCAGGTGAGAAAGAATGCAAACAATGCGGCAGCTCCGAAGCGTGATGAGCGTCGTGAGGAGAATAGAAACGAACGCCGCGACGACAGAAGAAACGAGCGTCGTGATGACAGACGTGACAATCGTCGTGATGACAACCGTCGCGATAATAACCGTCGTGACGACAGAAGAAACGAGCGTCGTGATGACAGACGCGATAATCGTCGTGATGACAACAGAAGAGATGATAACCGTCGCGACGACAGAAGAAATGACAGACGCGATGACAGAAGGAATGCGCCGTCTATTCCGACACCGATTATGACAGAGCAGGGCAAGCCGCAGCGCCAGAAACCGAAAGATAAAGACGCTTACAAGAAGAAAGACTATCGTCAGGACGATATGGAAGACGGAAACGGAAAAGGAAAGCAGGGAAAACAGAACAAAAAAGGGAAACCGGCTCCGGCTCCTGTGAAACCACAGCCAAAGAAAGAAGAGAAGGTGGAAGAAAAGATTAAGATGATTACGCTTCCGGAAGTCATTACAATCAAGGAACTTGCAGATAAGATGAAGATTCAGCCTTCTGTGATTGTGAAAAAACTCTTCATGCAGGGTCAGATTGTGACGGTAAACCAGGAAGTAGACTTCGATACAGCGGAAGAAATCGCAATGGAATTTGAAGTGCTCTGCGAAAAAGAAGAAGTAGTAGATGTTATCGAAGAACTCTTAAAAGAGGAAGAAGAGGATGAAAAAGACATGGAGAAACGCCCGCCGGTTGTCTGCGTTATGGGACACGTTGACCATGGTAAAACTTCACTTCTTGATGCAATCCGTAATACGAACGTAACAGACCGCGAGGCAGGTGGTATTACACAGCATATCGGCGCATATGTTGCCCAGGTCAACGGTGAGAAAATTACATTCCTTGATACACCGGGACACGAAGCGTTTACTGCAATGCGTTTAAGAGGCGCGCAGTCTACAGATATTGCAATCCTCGTTGTCGCAGCGGACGATGGTGTGATGCCGCAGACAGTAGAGGCAATCAGTCATGCGAAAGCTGCCGGAATCGAAATCATTGTTGCGGTGAATAAGATTGATAAGCCAAGCGCTAATATTGAACGTGTAAAACAGGAATTGACAGAGTATGAATTGATTGCAGAAGACTGGGGTGGAAGCACGATTTTTGTACCGGTTTCCGCTAAGACAGGAGAAGGAATCGAAGACTTGTTAGAGATGATTCTTCTGACTGCAGAAGTTCTGGAATTAAAGGCAAATCCAAATAGAAAAGCGAGAGGTCTTGTTATCGAGGCAGAGCTTGATAAAGGAAAAGGTTCTGTTGCGACGGTGCTCGTGCAGAAAGGTACGCTCCATGTAGGAGATTCTATCGCAGCAGGTTCCGCTCATGGTAAAGTAAGAGCCATGATTGATGATAAGGGAAGACGTGTGAAAGAAGCAGGCCCTTCTACACCGGTAGAGATTCTCGGACTGAATGATGTTCCGAACGCAGGAGAAGTCTTCGTGGCATGTGAAAATGAAAAAGAAGCAAGAAGCTTCGCAGAGACATTTATCGCGCAGAACAAAGTAAAACTTCTGGAGGATACAAAATCGAAGATGTCCTTAGACGATTTGTTCACACAGATTCAGGCAGGAAACTTAAAAGAACTCGGCATCATTGTAAAAGCGGACGTACAGGGTTCTGTGGAGGCTGTAAAACAGAGTCTTCTGAAGCTTTCTAACGATGAAGTTGTCATCAAGATTATTCATGGTGGAGTTGGAGCCATCAATGAATCCGACGTGACACTCGCATCTGCATCGAATGCGATTATTATCGGATTCAATGTGCGTCCGGATGCAACTGCAAAAGAGATTGCGGAACGTGAAGGTGTTGACTTGAGATTATATCGCGTTATCTACAATGCAATCGAGGACGTACAGGCAGCGATGAAGGGTATGCTGGACCCGATATTCGAAGAGAAAGTCATCGGACATGCAGAAGTACGCCAGACATTCAAGGCTTCCGGTGTTGGTACAATTGCAGGTTCTTATGTGTTAGATGGTGTCTTTGAGAGAGGATGTTCTGCACGTATCATTCGTGACGGCGTTGTTATCTTCGACGGAGCGCTTGCATCCCTCAAACGTTTTAAAGATGATGTGAAGGAAGTAAAAGCAGGATACGAATGTGGTTTCGTATTCGAGAAGTTTAATGATGTGAAGGAATTAGACCAGGTAGAAGCATACAAGATGGTTGAGGTTCCTAGATAGGAGGCTGGAATTGAGAAAGAACAGCATTAAAAATACAAGAGTAAACGCAGAAGTTCAGAAAGAATTGAGCAATATTTTGAGAGAGGGAATTAAAGACCCTCGTGTTGCGCCGATGACTTCTGTCGTATCGGTGGAAGTTGCGCCGGATTTAAAAACATGTAAAGCATACATCAGTGTTCTCGGAGATGAGAAAGCGCAGGAAGATACTATTAAAGGGCTTCAAAGCGCAGAAGGGTATATCCGAAGAGAACTTGCGCGCAGCCTAAACATGAGAAATACACCGGAAGTGAAATTCGTACTGGACCAGTCCATCGCCTACGGTGTGGCAATGTCAAAGAAGATTGACGAAGTGACAAAAGATATCAAAGAAGAAGGTGAGTAACATGCTTCAGAAAGCGCTGGAACATGCGAACACAGTTGCCATCGGCGGTCATATGCGGCCGGATGGCGACTGCACCGGCTCCTGCATGGGTGTTTATAACTATATTCGTACATGGTATCCGGAGAAGGAAGTGGATGTGTATCTGGAAGAAATTCCGGATAGTTTCTGTTTTCTCAAAAGAACAGAAGAGATTTCTCATGAACTAAAAGAGAAAACATATGATTTATTTCTTTCTTTGGACTGCGGAGACAGCGCGCGCCTCGGGTTTTCGGAGCCGGCATTTTTGGAAGCAAGGGAAACGCTTTGCGTAGACCATCATATCAGTAATCAAGCATTTGGAAAATCGAACTACATTAAACCGGATGCCAGCTCCACATCAGAGCTTGTCTATGAATTGCTGGAGAAAGAGAAGATTACAAAAGAAATCGCCGAATGTCTGTATCTTGGAATTGTACACGATACAGGAGTGTTCCAATATACATGTACTGCGCCGGAGACGATGCTTGCGGCCGCAGACTTAATGAGAACGGGAATCGATTATTCCAGAATCATTTCAGATACATACTATGAGAAAACGTATGTGCAGAATCAGATTCTTGGGAAAGCGCTTCTCGACAGCAAACTTCTGATGGATGGACAGTGTATCGTTTCTGTCCTTCCTATGGAAACGATGGAGCAGTATGGAGCGTCCGCGAAAGATTTGGAAGGCATTGTCAGCCAGCTTCGGGTGACAAAAGGCGTGAAAGTCGCGGTCTTTTTATATGAACTGGAATCGGGAGACTATAAAGTGAGCCTTCGTTCAGATTCGGATGTGGATGTGAGCCGGATAGCTTCTTCTTTTGGCGGAGGCGGTCATAAAAAAGCGGCGGGCGTGACAATGAAAGGCGGAGCCGAGGAGATTGTTGAGCGTCTGCTGAAGGCGATAGAAGAGATGCTTTCGGAAGGGCAGGAGTAAGTATGATGCATGGAGTGCTAAATGTATATAAAGAAAAAGGATTCACATCTCACGATGTCGTCGCGAAACTGCGCGGGATTGCAGGGCAGAAGAAGATTGGACATACAGGGACGCTGGACCCGGATGCGGTAGGCGTTCTTCCGGTCTGTCTTGGAAAAGCAACAAAGTTGTGCGATTTGTTGACAGAGAAAGACAAGACATATGAGACGGTGCTGCTCTTGGGAAAGACAACGGATACACAGGATATCAGCGGAGAGGTGATTTCGGAAAAACAGGTAGAAGGAATCACAGAAGAGGATGTTCGGGAAACAATCCTCTCATTTGTTGGTGAGCATGAACAGATACCTCCGATGTATTCCGCTTTGAAAGTCAACGGAAAGAAACTCTATGAGCTTGCAAGGAAAGGAATCGAGGTGGAGAGAAAGGCGAGAAACGTGAAGATTCTGGATATCGATATCAAAGAAATCGCGCTTCCGAGAATCCGGATGGAAGTATCTTGTTCTAAAGGAACCTATATCCGTACGCTTTGTCATGACATCGGAGAAAAGCTTGGATGCGGAGGCTGTATGGAAGAATTGATTCGTACCAAGGTAAGTTTCTTCCGGATAGAAGACAGCCTGACACTTTCCCAGATTGAAGAGGCAAAATGCGAAGGGAAGCTGGAACAGATTCTTCTGCCAATCGAAGAGATGTTTCCGAACTATCAGAAAATCAAGGTAAAAGAAGAGCATTGTGCACTTCTCTATAATGGGAATCCATTTTATGTGAATCAGGCGGAGAGATTTGAGCCTGTGGAAGATGGAGAGCAAGTGAGAGTGTACGACTATCAAGGTTGTTTTATCGGGCTTTACCGATATGAAAAAGAAAAGAGAATGTTTAAAATCGTGAAGATGTTTTTTGACAAAAAGTAGTAGACAAGAGGATTAAAATATGCAGTATATCAGAGGAATGGAGTCCTATCACGACCCGGCATATACGGCGGTTACGTTGGGGAAATTTGATGGATTGCACAGAGGACATCTGAAATTAGTGGAGCGGGTACAATCCTATGCGAAAGAAGGAATCAAAAGTATTGTTTTTTCCTTTGACATGCTCCCGTTTTTTAAAGAAAAAGGATTGAACAAGAAAAACTTGATGACGAGTGAGGAAAAAATACTCTTTTTGGAGAATCAGGTAGATTACCTCGTGGAATGTCCGTTTGTCGAATCGGTTTATACGATGGAAGCGGAAGACTTTATCCGGGATATTCTGATTGGAACATTTCACGCAAAATATGTAGTGGTCGGAACAGATTTTCGTTTTGGATATCAGAAAAGAGGGGATATTCATATGCTGAAAGAATACGAAACGGTGTATGGATATCAACTGGATGTGATTGAAAAAGAAAAATACGGTGAGCGTGAGATTAGCAGTACGTTTATCAAAGAAGAAATGGAAAAAGGTGAGATTGAGCTTGTGGAGACGCTTCTCGGACGTCCGTATTTTATTGCGGGAAGTGTGAAGCATGGAAAAGCCCTGGGCAGAAAACTTGGGTTTCCGACCATGAATATTCTTCCGTCCAAAGAAAAGATGCTGCCGCCAAACGGCGTGTACATATGCAATGTGTTTTCGGAAGGCAATGTGTATGAAGGAATCGGAAATGTGGGATACCGTCCGACGGTATCGGATGACCATATTACGAATATCGAGGCCTTTTTGTTTAATTATGAAGGGCAGACTTACGGAAAACAGATTGAAGTAAGACTTCGAAAATTTGTAAGGCCGGAGCAAAAATTTTCCTCAGTAGAAGAATTACAAAAAAGAGTAAATCAGGATATTGAAACAGGGAAACAATATTTTGAAAGAATACGATAGGAGATATGTAAAGTGATAACAATTGCATTTTCGTTAGTAGGGGGACTTGGTTTATTCCTTTACGGAATGAAATTAATGAGTGAAGGTCTGGAAAAATCAGCCGGAGCAAAGATGAGAGGTATTCTGGAATTCTTTACAAAGAATCGATTTATCGGAATGCTGGTTGGTATTTTGTTTACGGCAGTCGTTCAGTCATCCAGCGCGACGACGGTTATGGTCGTAAGTTTTGTGAACTCAGGACTTATGACGCTTTTGCAGGCGACAGGCGTAATACTGGGCGCCAATATCGGTACGACGGTTACTTCGCAGTTGATTGCCTTTAATCTGTCGGAAGTGGCGCCGCTGTTTGTTATGCTCGGCGTGATTATGGTGATGTTTTGCAAGAAAAATGGAGTGAAACGAGCCGGAGAAGTTGTGTTGGGATTCGGAATCCTGTTTATGGGCTTGAGCGGAATGTCTTCTGCGATGTCCACGTTGAAAGAATCCCCATATATTGTAGAAATCTTAGGTTCTTTGGATAACGCAGGCATGGGAGTGCTGGTAGGATTCATTATTACCGCGATTCTACAGAGTTCTTCTGCGACCGTCGGAATCGTGCTTCTTATGGCAAGTCAGGGATTGCTGCAGTATAATATCTGCTTCTTCCTGATTCTCGGATGTAATATGGGGTCTTGTGTTTCTGCGCTTCTTGCAAGTATCGGAGGCAAAAAAGATGCTAAAAGAGCAGCGTGGATTCATTTCCTGTTCAACATCATCGGTTCTGCTATTATTTTCACAGTCTTGATGTTTGCTTTGAATCCGATTGCAGATACGATTCTTAAAATGTCCGGTGGAAATATCGCGCGTGGTGTTGCCAATGCGCATACACTGATTAAAGTTGTAGAAGTTATCCTTCTCTTCCCATTCATGGGTTATGTCGTAAAATTGACTTACAAGATTGTGCCGGGGAAGGATAAGGAAGCGGAAGATGAATTTGCTCTGAAATATATTGGAAACAGCAATCATATGATGGTTCCGAATACGGCAATCAGCGCTGCGATTCTGGAAATCGAGCATATGGGACAGATGGCAATCGAGAACTTAAAGGAAAGCATGGATGCTCTTTGCGAGTGCCAGGAAGAAAAGATTGCTACGGTTTACAGAAGAGAGAAGTATATTAATTTCTTAAATAAGAAGATTACCGATTATCTTGTGAAGGTAAATGAACTAGATATTCCACTGGAGGATAAAAAGATTCTCGGAGGATTGTTCCACGTTGTCAATGATATGGAACGAATTGGAGACCATGCGGAGAATTTCGCGGATTCCGCTCAGGATTGTATTCAGAATAATTTGGATGTCAGCGATAAAGGAAGAATGCAGCTGCGGGATATGACCGAAAGCGTATTGAAGATTCTGGAATACTCGATAGAAATGTTCTCGAAGAAGAATCAGGAACATATGCAGGAGATTCTGGAATTAGAAGATATGATTGATATGAAAGAACGAAAATATCAGCGTTCTCATGTGAAACGTCTTACGACAAACGAATGCACGCCGGAGGCGGGAATGGTATTTTCCGATACAGTATCCGGACTGGAGCGAATTGCCGACCATGCAACGAATATCGCGTTTGCGATTTTGAAACCGGATGAACACGATGAGGAAGAGGAATAAAACAGAATTTCTGGCAGATTTTCGGGAATTTTCTGTGTTTTGAAAAAGGTATGTCAAGCATTTTTGAAAATGTCCCAAAATAAGTAAAACATTTGCCCCGGATTTT
>CAJJYZ010000029.1 GCA_905197485.1 uncultured Lachnospiraceae bacterium
GCAGAAGAATCTTATGAAAACTGGATAGAGAAATTTATCAAGTATGGAACATTATTCGAAGTGACAAGAGAAATTGTGACAGAATTGATTGAAAAAATTGTTGTGAATGGAGATAAGAGCATTGATATTGTATTTAAGTATCAGTCGCCTTATCCGGTAGAAAAACAGGCAGTGTAAAGACTGCAAATTTTTTTACAGTAATTTTCCCCTAGTTATAATGAACACATGATGGAACAGGACTCTTAGAGTTATTTATCAACGATATTTCTAATTACTGGAAAAATGTAATCTGTATCGGAAGCGGAAATGAAGGAAGGGGAGGAGGACATACATCGGGGAGAGTTAGCAACCAGGAAGAAGCAATCATTGAACTGGCTGTTCAAGAAAATGAGAGAACTTTAAATCTACAGATTTGGAAGGCATATCACGATGTGATGGAGATATCTCTTGTCAATCCGTCGGGAACGCGAATCGGACCGATTACGGAGATATTAGGGACACAGAGATTTACGGTGGGCGATACGGAGATTTTGCTTTATTATGGAGAACCATCACCGTTTCAGACAAATCAGGAGATTTATATAGAATTTTTACCGAGAGATACGGCGATTACAAGTGGAATCTGGAAAATCATTTTGACACCGCGAAAGATTGTGAGCGGGAATTATGCTCTTTGGCTTCCGAGTGAAAATGTGCTGCAGGAGGGAACAAGATTTTTATTTCCAACAGAAACAAGGACACTGACGATACCATCTACAGCAGAAAGGGCAATTACGGTCAGCGCTTATAATGCTTTCACGTTTTCTTATGCGGATTTTTCCGGAAGAGGCGGAAGCGAGGGAATTCCTCTTGGCAAACCGGATATTGCGGCGCCCGGAGTCAATGTAATGGCTCCGGCTAGGGAAGGCGGTTATGGGGCATTTACTGGAACGTCTTTTGCAACGCCTTTTGTTACTGGAGGGGCAGCGCTTCTGATGGAATGGGGAATTGTGAGAGGAAACGATTCGTACCTCTATGGGGAAAAGGTAAAGGCGTATTTGCGCAGGGGAGCGAAGCCATTGCCGGGATTTACGGAATATCCGAATCCTCAGGTGGGATATGGGGCGTTGTGTGTGAAGGACAGTATCCCGTCATTATAAAAAATAAACTTTGCTTTTTCATCCCGATTTTGGTATAATATTCAGCGGTAAATTTGGAGTAGGAGAGAAGTCCCCTGCTCCAAATGTATGTTAAGCAGAATTTAACATACCGCTTACTAAAGGAAAAGGAGAAACATTATGAACCAAACAAATGAAAAGAAAATTGTATGGTATACGTTTGCTTTCATGGTATTCGGAGGCGTGTGGTCGTTTGGGAATGCGATTAACGGATTTTCTGAGTATGATGGATTGAAGGCGATTGTGGCATGGATTATTGTGTTTGCAATCTATTTTGTACCATACGCGCTTATGGTGGGAGAACTCGGAGCCGCATTCAAGAATACAAGCGGCGGGGTCAGTTCGTGGATTCACGAGACAATCGGGCCAAGAATGGCATATTATGCAGGATGGACCTACTGGGTTGTACACCTTCCATACATTTCACAGAAACCGACGAATGCAGTTGTTGCGACAAGCTGGATTTTATTCCAGGATGCAAGAGCAAGTGAGATGAACACAGTTGTACTTCAGATTATTTGCCTTGCCATTTTCTTTGTTGCATTATGGTTAGCATCAAAGGGAATCACAATGTTAAAGAGAATTTCTGCGCTTGCAGGAACAACAATGTTTATCATGTCGATTCTTTATATCGTTCTTATGGTGGCGGCGCCGGCGATTACAGATGCATCCTTATTGAAAATTGACTGGTCAGTTGAAACGTTCATGCCGACATTTGACATGAAATTCTTCACAGGACTTTCGATTCTTGTATTTGCAGTTGGAGGATGTGAGAAGTTTTCACCGTATGTCAATAAGATGAAAGACCCGTCTAAGGATTTTTCAAAAGGCATGATTTCACTGGCGGTTATGGTGTGCGCGTGCGCAATTCTTGGAACGATTTCCCTTGGAATGATGTTTGATTCCAACAACATTCCGGAAGACCTTATGACAAATGGAGCATACTATGCATTCCAGATGTTAGGAGAATATTATGGACTTGGAAATCTGTTTGTAATCTTATATGCGATTACACAGTTACTCGGACAGATTTCTGTTATGATTATCTCGATTGACGCTCCGCTTTGCATGTTACTCGGAAGCGCTGATGAGAACTATATTCCGAAGGCTCTTTTCAAACAGAATAAACATGGAGCCTATGTGAATGGACATAAACTGATTGCGATTGTCAGTTCCATTTTAATTATCATTCCGGCATTCGGAATTGAAAACGTAGATGCGCTTGTAAAATGGCTCGTTAAATTAAATTCAGTATGTATGCCATTGCGTTACCTTTGGGTATTCGTAGCGTATATCGCGCTGAAAAAAGCCGGAGAGAAATTTAACCCGGATTATAAATTCGTGAAGAATAAGACGGTGGGAATTATTTTTGGCGCATGGTGCTTCATTTTCACAGCGATTGCGTGTGCAGGAGGTATCTATTCTGAAGATACATTCCAGTTTGTCTTGAATCTCGTAACGCCATTTGTATTGATTGGACTCGGTCTTATCATGCCGGCTATTGCCAAGAGAACAAATCAGAAATAACAATAAAAAAAGAAAGAGTATTTTTATGATAGTTATGTGTTATACATAGACTCATCATAGGAATACTCTTTTTGTTTGGTGAAAATGTATGCCTTTCTATAGAAACGAGGTCAAGAAGCAGAAGGAATTCCGCAGAAATCCAGTTGCTTTTTTATCCCAAATCATGTACGATTTGTATTAGAGTTCAAGGAGAAAAGGAAGAAAAGCATGTTTGATATAGAAGAGGAACTGAAAAAGCTTCCTGCAAAACCGGGAGTCTATCTGATGCACGATGAGAAAGACGATATCATTTATGTCGGGAAGGCAATCAGTCTGAAAAATCGTGTTCGTCAGTATTTTCAGGCGAGCAGGAACAAGGGCGCGAAGATTGACCAGATGGTGACGCATATCGCCAGGTTTGAATATATTGTGACGGATTCGGAATTGGAAGCGCTTGTGCTGGAGTGTAATCTGATTAAAGAGCATCGGCCGAAGTACAACACGATGTTGATGGATGACAAGACTTACCCGTTTATCAAAGTGACGGTAGAGGAAGAATATCCGAGAATCTTATTTGCCAGGGAAATGAAGAAGGACAAGGCGAAGTATTTCGGACCGTATACAAGTGCGGGGGCAGTGAAAGATACGATTGATTTGATTCGAAAATTATATCATATCCGGACTTGCAGCAGGAATCTTCCGAAGGATATCGGGAAAGAGCGTCCATGCCTGAATTATCATATTAAGCAGTGTTACGCGCCTTGTCAGGGATATATTTCAAAAGAAGCGTATCGGGAAAATATTCAGGAGGCATTACATTTCTTGAGTGGGAATTATGAGCCGATTTTGAAATCTCTGGAAGAGAAGATGACGGAGGCTTCCGAGAATCTGGAGTTCGAGAAGGCGATTGAATACCGGGAACTTTTGAATAGTGTGAAGCAGATTGCACAGAAGCAGAAGATTACAAATAGTGACGGGGAAGACAAAGATATTCTTGCGGTTGCAACGGAAAATGAAGATGCGGTTGTCCAAGTATTCTTCATTCGGGGAGGCAGGTTAATCGGAAGAGACCACTTTTATCTACGAATTGCAAAAGGGGAAGATGAGAGCAGGATTCTGGAGAGTTTTATTCAACAGTTTTATGCAGGAACGCCGTATATCCCGCGGGAATTGATGCTGCCGGAACTGATAGAAGGAGTGGAATTGCTGGAGCAATGGCTGACGAAGAAGAGGGGGCATCGTGTCTATATCCGGGTTCCTCAGAAGGGACAGAAAGAAAAGCTGGTGGAGCTTGCGAAAAAGAATGCAGAACTTGTGCTGAGCAAAGACAAAGAACGGTTAAAGCGGGAAGAAGGCCGCACAATCGGGGCAGTAAAAGAACTGGAAAAACTGTTGGGGTTGGAGAATATTTCCCGTATGGAGGCATTTGATATTTCCAATACAAATGGATTCGCCTCGGTTGGTTCCATGATTGTGTATGAGAGGGGAAAACCGAAGAGGAACGATTACCGGAAGTTTAAGATTCAAGGCGTGCAGGGAGCCGACGACTATGCAAGCATGGAAGAAGTGCTGACAAGACGATTTGAACATGGACTGCGTGAGCAGGAGGAGGGGAAAGAACTGGGAAGTTTTACCACATTTCCGGATTTGATTCTGATGGATGGTGGAAAAGGTCAGGTGAATGTGGCGCTCCAGGTGTTGGATAAATTGCATCTTGCTATTCCGGTGTGCGGAATGGTGAAGGATGATAATCATCGTACAAGAGGACTTTATTATCAGAATATCGAGATACCGATTGACCGGAATTCCGAAGGATTCCGCTTGATTACGAGAATACAGGATGAGGCGCATCGGTTTGCGATTGAGTTTCATAGAAAATTGAGAAGCCAGGGGCAGGTTCATTCGATACTGGATGACATTCCGGGAATCGGACCGGCGAGAAGAAAGGCTTTGATGAAACATTACATGAATCTGGAGGCAATCAAGAATGCGAGTGTGGAAGAATTAAAGGAATTACCATCCATGAATGAAAAATCTGCAAAGGAAGTATACAAGTTTTTTCATTAATGATATAATCATGTAAGTGAAGACGAACGTAAAGGAGACAGGCTATGAGATGTACAGATAGTGTGGAGCTAAAAGACTTGGTAGAGAAGATGCAGCTTAAGAATCTGACGCCGGATATCGATATGGAAGACCGGAAAATTACGGTGCCGGACGTGAACAGACCGGCATTGCAGCTGACTGGATTTTTCGACCATTTTGATTCAGAACGTGTGCAGGTTATCGGGTATGTGGAATACACATATTTGCAGACGTTGACGGAGGAGCGGAAGGAAGAATTGTATGCGAAGCTTTTTTCTTACGGAATTCCTTGCCTCATTTTCAGCACGAATTTAAGTCCGGACGCACAGTTGCTGCGAATTGCCAATGAGAAGGGGGTCCCGGTATTTTCTACAACGAGGAAGACTTCGGCTTTGATGGCGGAGGTCATCCGATGGCTGAACGTAGAGCTGGCGCCATGTATCTCGATTCATGGTGTATTGGTAGACGTATATGGAGTCGGTGTATTAATCATGGGAGAGAGCGGAATCGGAAAAAGCGAGGCGGCTCTGGAACTGATTAAGAGGGGACACCGTCTTGTGACGGATGATGTCGTAGAGATTAAGAAGGTAAGCGACGATACTTTAGTCGGCACAGCTCCGGACATTACAAGACATCTTATCGAGCTTCGAGGAATTGGAATCATCGATGTGAAGATGTTATTTGGTGTACAGAGCGTAAGACAGACGCAAAATATAGACCTGGTAATTACACTAGAGGATTGGAATAAAGACAAAGAATATGACAGACTTGGCCTGGAGGAGGAATATACAGAATTTCTCGGCAATAAGGTCGTATGCCATTCTATCCCGATTCGACCGGGACGAAATCTTGCCATTATCGTGGAGTCTGCAGCGGCGAACTTCAGACAGAAACGTATGGGATATAATGCTGCACAGGAGTTATATCGAAGAGTGCAGGAAAATTTGACAAATAAAAGATAGGAGAGAAGTACGATGAGATATTGTTTTGGCGTTGACATTGGGGGAACCACTGTAAAACTTGGACTTTTTAAATTTGACGGGGAAGTCATCGAAAAGTGGGAAATTAAGACAAGAACGGAGAATGAAGGCTCAAATATTCTTCCGGATGTTGCCGCAACAATTCAGGAGCATATGGCACAGCACAATTTGACAAAAGAGGATATCCTTGGCGTTGGTGTTGGAATCCCGGCTCCGGTTATGGAAAGCGGGATTGTAAAAGCGACGGCAAATCTTGGATGGGGATACAAGGAAGTAAGACATGAATTGGAAGACCTTCTGGAAATCGAAGTACAGGTTGGAAACGACGCGAATGTAGCGGCGCTCGGAGAGATGTGGAAAGGCGGAGGCCTCGGACACCGCAACATGATTATGATTACGCTTGGAACCGGCGTTGGCGGCGGCGTGATTACGAATGGGCGCATTATGGTCGGCGGCCATGGAGCAGGCGGAGAGATTGGACATGTCTGTGTAAACTATGAGGAGACGGAAGTCTGTGGATGCGGAAGCAGAGGCTGTCTGGAACAATATGCATCCGCAACAGGAATTGCAAGAATGGCAAGAAAGCGTTTGATGAAAAATGAGGATGCAACAGTACTTCGCGAGACAAAATTAGAAGACATCAGTGCAAAGACAGTATTTGATGCGGTAAAAGAAGGTGATGCAGTCGCATGTGAGATTGCCAACGATTTCGGAAGATACCTTGGATACGCATTGGCAAATCTTGCGGTAATTACAGACCCGGATATCATTGTAATCGGAGGAGGTGTGTCACGCGCAGGGGAAGTGCTTCTTGATTATGTGACGAAGTATTTCAATGAGAGAGTATTCTTTGCAAACAAAGACTGTGCGTTTGCGTTGGCTACATTGGGCAATGATGCGGGAATCTACGGGGCTGCAAAGCTTGTATTAAAATAAGGAGTGACAGGATACATGACAGACATCGGTGTCGTAAGAGGGAGATTTCAAGTCTTTCATTTGAAACATCTGGAATATATTTTGGCGGCGAAAATGCGATGCAGAAAACTGTTAATCGGAATAGAGGAGCCGGAGAGGATTTTTCGAAAAGAAAAAAATCCGTTTACATATTATGAAAGATTTGAGATGATTCACGATTCCCTGATTGATTTTGGAATCCGACGTGATGAGTTTGAGATTATACCGTTTCCATCGGACCATCCGGAGCGTATTTTGAATTTTGTTCCGCAGAATGCAGAATTTTATCTGAACCTTTGCGATGCGGATGACGCAAGATTATTAGAAGCTCTCGAAGCGATGGGATTAAAGACGGAGGTTCTTCTTCAGAAGACTTCTGAGACGAAAGGGATTACGAGTTCGGAAGTGAGAGCGCGTATCCTGAGTGGTCAGGAATGGCGTTCCTTTGTGCCGAAGAAAGTGTATGAATATATCATGTGCTATCACCTGGATGAGCGCATGATTGTATATCAGAAATATCTGGAAGAGCAGACGCTTTTCGAGGCGGTAGAGCAGTTGGAAGAAGAAGAACAGTATCGGGAAGAGATTGACGGATACTGGGGAGTCATTCCGGTGCGGGAGGAAGAAAAAGAAGAGATGGAACAGAACTCTTCTGAGGAACCAACAAGATATTCCGGGGATGAATATTTGGGAGTTTTGGAGCCGGAACAGGACACACAAGAAAAATAAATGGAGAAATAAGCAGGGAAAAGGATTGTATTTTTGTACAATCTTTTTCTTGACTTTAAGAATATATAGTGCAATAATTAATGGAAAAGCACTAGATATGGTATAGAATAAAAACGAAGGGATTTGTTAGAGGAATGATTAAAAGTATTAAAAAACGAGATGGAAGAATTGTTTTGTACGATGAAGGTAAGATTGCCTCAGCAATATTGAAAGCGATGGAAGCAGCAGGAGAAGGCGATGCAGCCGATGCAGCCCACGTTGCGAACGATGTGCAGACGATACTGGAGAGACTTCCGGAAGACATGCCGCCACAGATTGAGCAGGTGCAGGATACGGTGGAGCATGCGTTGATGAAAAACGGGTTCGAGGATGCTGCGAAGAAATTTATTCTCTACCGGGCGAGAAGGACGAATATTCGTGAAGCGAATACGAGCCTGATGAAGACGATTGATGAGATTACGAATGTGGATGCCCGAATCAGCGATATGAAGAGAGATAATGCAAATATCGACGGGAATACATCCATGGGAAGCATGCTGCAAATCGGAGCGGCAGGCGCGAAAAATTACAATGCGGCACATCTTTTAACAGAAGAGCAGGCGAGAGCCTATCAGGAAGGCGATATTCACATCCATGATTTTGATTTTTATTCTTTGACGACAACCTGTACACAGATTGACATTATCAAACTATTCAAAGGTGGATTTTCTACCGGACATGGTGTCATCAGAGAGCCACAGAGCATTCAGAGCTATGCGGCTTTGGCTGCGATTGCGATTCAGTCGAATCAGAATGACCAGCATGGAGGACAGAGTATTCCGAATTTTGATTACGGTCTGGCGGAAGGGGTCGCAAAAACTTTTGCAAAACTCTACAAGAGACGTTTGACCGAAGCGTTGGAAGATGCTTTGGAATCGGACAACGAGTCGGATGTGATTGAGGAAGTGTTGGAAAAGGCGAAACAGGCTACGGGAGATAAACCGCGTTTGGAGAGGAACGAGGAACGCTTTGATTCCTATGTCATCGAAGAGTTGATAGGACGCTGTGGTTTAGACTACCATACTGCAAAACATATCGTGTCTACGACAAGAAGACGCGCGACAAAGCAGACGGAGAATGAGACGTATCAGGCGATGGAAGGATTTGTCCACAACTTGAATACGATGCATAGCCGCGCCGGAGCACAGACACCGTTCTCTTCCATTAACTACGGAACAGACACTTCACCGGAAGGAAGAATGGTGATTCGAAACGTACTTCTTGCAACCGATGCAGGATTAGGAAACGGAGAGACTTGCATTTTCCCAATTCACATTTTCAAAGTAAAAGAAGGGGTGAACTATAACGAGGGAGACCCGAACTATGATTTGTTCCGATTGAGTTGCAAAGTCAGCGCCAAGAGATTGTTCCCGAACTTCGTATTTCTGGATTCCCCGTTTAACTTGCAGTATTACAAACCGGGACATCCGGAGACTGAGGTGGCAACAATGGGATGCCGTACCCGCGTCATGGGAAATCATTGTCATCCGGACAAGGAGATTTCTTATTCCAGAGGAAATCTTTCTTTTACTTCTATCAATTTACCGAGGCTTGCGATTGAAAGTAAGGGAGATGAGAAAGTATTCTATGAGAAATTGGATGCGATGATGGAGCTGGTTGCACAGCAATTGTATGACCGGTTCGAGATTCAGGCGAAGAAGCATGTCTATAACTATCCGTTTTTGATGGGACAGGGCGTGTGGCTGGATTCCGAGAAATTGGGTCCGAATGACGAGGTGAGAGAAGTCCTGAAGCATGGAACATTATCTATCGGATTCATCGGACTTGCGGAGACGCTGACGGCGCTCTATGGACATCACCATGGGGAAAGCGATGAAATGCAGAAAAAAGGTCTGGAGATTATTTCCCATATGAGAGCGTTCACAGATGCGGAATCCGAAAGAAGGAACATGAATTATACGCTGCTTGCAACACCGGCAGAAGGGCTTTCCGGACGATTTATCCGAATGGACAAGAAACGTTACGGAATTATACCGGGAGTGACAGACCGGGAATATTATACGAACAGTTTCCATATTCCTGTCTGGTATGAAATTTCCGCATACGACAAGATTTATAAGGAAGCTCCATACCATGCGCTGACGAATGCAGGACATATCAGTTATGTGGAGTTGGACGGAGATACGGCGAAGAATGTAGAGGCATTTGAAAGCGTTATCCGCTGTATGCATGATGCGGGAATCGGCTATGGAAGCGTCAATCATCCGGTGGACAGAGACCCGGCATGCGGATATGTGGGAGTTATCGACGATGTGTGCCCTCGCTGCGGACGTCGGGAGGGAGAACCAATCAGTGACGAAAAACTGGAAGAACTGCGGAAATTATATCCGAATATGCCGCAATTTTATGGATTAGAGTAAGGAGGAATGCATGATGGAACAGAGAAATAAGTTAGGTCAGGATGTAGGATTTGAGAGAATCCGCCGTATTACCGGATATCTCGTAGGTACAATGGACAAATGGAATGATGCAAAGAAAGCGGAAGAAAGAGATCGCGTGAAACATGGTCTGGGAGGACAGAATGCTTAATCTGGCAGGAATTGTAGGGGACAGCATTGTAGACGGTCCGGGAATCCGTATGACGATATTCTGCCAGGGATGCCCGCATCACTGCAAGGGATGTCAAAATGCGGAAACATGGAGCTTTGAAGGTGGAACACCGATGGAGGAAGAAGAAATTTTTCGGATTATCCAGTCGAACCCACTGGCAAAAGGGGTGACGTTTTCCGGAGGGGAACCCTTTTCTCAGGCAGCCGGGTTCGCGAAGCTTGCGGCGCTTTTAAAACAAAAGGGATATGAAGTTGCAAGTTATTCCGGGTATACTTTTGAAGAACTGTATCATGGGACAGAAGAACAGCAGGAGCTATTACGGCAGATTGATGTGTTGATTGACGGGAGATACGAGGAAGAAAAGAGAAGTCTGACCCTCGTATATCGAGGCAGTAAAAATCAGAGGATTCTGAATGTGCCGGAGAGTCTGAAGCAAGGCGAGGCGATAGAAATTAAATCAGGCCGATGGTGCGGGGAGTATTAACATGAAGAAGATTGCGCGCACGCGCAATCTTCTTCTATTTATAACTCTATAACTCAACAATGGTCGCTTCATGTCCGGTATAAGGAAGGAACTTTTCAAAAATATCGCTCATTTTGATTTTTAAGCTGGATGTGTTGATGCAAGGATGACATCCGAGATATTCGTCGGAAAGCAGTTCCTTGTCGATAGAGACATGAACGTCATGGTTCGTGTCATTCATAAGACCAAGAACGCTGACAGACCCCGGTGTGATATCCAGATATTTCTCCATAAATTCTCCGTCGGCGAAGGAAAGCCTTGAAACGCCGAGTTGTTTGGAAAAATCTTTTGTCAGGAATTTCTTCTCTCCCGGCATAAGGAGCAGATAAAAATCTGTTTTCTGACGGTTGCATAAGAAGAGATTCTTACACATGGTAACGCCGAGAGCCTTGTCAATCGCCTGACAGGCTTCCATTGTCATTGCTTCTTCATGGTCGACGCGTGTAAATGGAATCTCCAGTTTCTCTAACAACTCATATACGCGCATTTCTTTGTCCAATCGTTTTCCGTCTGTCGGGGCAGACGTATACAATTCATACATAATCCAATCCTCCATTTTTCAATATGAAGTTAGTATAGTAAATCATAGGAAAAAAGACAATAGTTCCGATACAACTTGTCATGAAAATTAGAAACGGCTATAATAGAACAGACAATGATGGAATAGGAGAGAAGGATGGGAAAGTTAATTAAGTATTTAAGAAATTATAAAAAAGAAAGTATTATCGGACCGCTTTTTAAACTGCTGGAAGCGTGTTTTGAACTCATTGTTCCGCTGATTATGGCAAATATCATCGATGTTGGAATTAAGAATAGGGATTTTCCCTATATTTTGCAGATGGGAAGCATTCTTGTGGCATTTGGAGTTCTTGGACTTGCCTGCTCTCTGACCGCGCAGTATTTTGCGGCAAAAGCGGCAGTGGGATTCGGAACGGAGCTTCGGCATGATTTGTTCCAACATATCGGAACATTGTCTTATGCAGAGATTGATAAGGCGGGAGCTTCCACATTAGTAACCCGGATGACGAGCGATATCAATCAGGCGCAATCCGGAGTGAATCTCGTATTAAGATTATTTCTGCGCTCTCCGTTTATCGTGGTGGGAGCGCTCGCGATGGCCTTTACGATTAGTGTGAAGGTGTCCATGATTTTTGTGATTGCGGTCCCGCTTCTTGCGATTGTAATCTACGGAATCATGATGATTACGATTCCGTTATATCGGAAAGTACAAAAGGGACTGGACCGGGTACTTCTCACGACGAGGGAGAATCTGTCGGGAATTCGTGTTGTTCGGGCATTTTGTACACAGGAGAGGGAACAGAAAGAATTTGCGGAAGAAAGCGACGCTTTGATGAAGATTCAGCTTCTTGTGGGAAAGGTTTCGGCGCTTTTGAATCCGGTGACGTATGTGATTGTCAACGTGGCGATTATTTTTATCGTGTGGTTTGGTGGAAAAGAAGTGGATGCAGGAGCATTATCCCAAGGAGAAGTGATTGCGCTCATTAATTATATGTCCCAGATTCTTCTGGCGCTTGTCGCCTTATCGAATCTGATTATTACGTTTACGAAGGCGTTGGCGTCGGCGGGAAGAATCAATGAGGTTTTCGCATTAAAACCAAGCGTTGAGACGAAAGAAGATGGAATCAGAACGGGGAAGGAAGAGAGTGGTACAACGCCGAAGATAGCGTTTCGTCATGTAGATTTTATGTATCAGGGGGATAAAAGCCCGGTACTTTCCGATTTGAATTTTGAGATTCATGGGGGAGAAACTATCGGAATTATTGGTGGAACCGGTTCCGGAAAGTCTACGTTGGTGAATCTGATTCCGCGATTCTATGATGTGACGGAAGGGCAGATTCTTGTAGATGGCGTGGACGTCCGGGACTATGACATGGAGAGTCTAAGGAAGAAATTCGGGGTAGTGCCGCAGAAAGCAGTCTTATTCCAGGGGACAATTCGGGAAAATATGCGGTATGGAAAGGAAGATGCAACAGAAGAAGAAATCTGGCAGGCTCTTCGCATTTCCCAGGCAGAGGAAGTGGTAATGCACAAATCGGCAGGATTGGACGAAGTAATTCGCGAAGGTGGAAAGAATCTGTCCGGTGGACAGAAACAGAGACTGACGATTGCGAGGGCGCTTGTCCGCAATCCGGAGATTCTGATTTTAGATGACAGCGCATCTGCCCTTGATTTTGCGACGGATGCGAAACTACGAAAGGCGCTTCGCGAGCATACGAAAGGAATGACGGTATTGCTTGTGTCGCAGAGAGCAGCTTCGATTATGCATGCAGACCGGATTCTTGTTCTGGATGGGGGAAAGGCTGTGGGATTCGGAACCCATGAGGAATTATTACGGACATGCAGCGTATATCGGGAAATCTGTTATTCCCAGTTATCAAAAGAGGAGGTGGAATGTCATGCATAAGAATCGAAGTACGACAAAAAAGATTTTGAAGTTGATTCGACCATACATTCATCTGGTTTTCCTTTCCTTTGTGTTTGCCTTTCTTTCGGCTGTTTTGACATTATATGCTCCGATTTTAATTGGGGATGGCGTGGATTTGATTCTTGGAAAAGGAAACGTAGATTTTGATGGGATTTTTCGGATTCTGAAAGGACTGGCGGCGGTTCTGATAGTGACGGGCATCGCGCAGTGGTTGATGAATTTGTGCAATAATACGATTACATACCGGGTAGTAAAGGACGTTCGGATGAAAGCCTTTGCCCGTCTGCAGAAGCTTCCTCTGAAATATGTGGACAGCCATCAGTATGGAGATACGATAAGCAGAATGATTACCGATGTAGACCAGTTTTCCGATGGACTTTTAATGGGATTCACCCAGTTATTCACCGGGGTTGTCACGATAGCAGGAACGCTAGTATTTATGCTTGCGATTCAGGTGAAGATTGCCCTTGTGGTGATTCTGATTACGCCGATTTCTTTGTTTGTCGCCAGTTTCATTGCGAAGAAAACTTATACGATGTTTCAAAAGCAGTCAGAAGTACGAGCGCGCATGACATCTCTTGTAGATGAAATGATTGGGAATCAGAGGGTTGTGCAGGCGTTTGGATATCAGAATCAGGCGTTGGACAGATTCGACGAAGTGAATCGGGAGCTTCAGGGATGCAGCCTGAAAGCGATTTTCTTCTCGTCGATTACGAATCCAAGTACAAGATTCGTCAATGGACTCGTCTATACCGGGGTTGGAATCGTGGGAGCGATTGCGGCAATGCGGGGAGTTATCAGCGTCGGACAATTATCCTGCTTCTTGTCTTATGCGAACCAGTATACGAAGCCGTTTAACGAAATATCCGGTGTCGTGACAGAACTTCAGAACGCGTTCGCCTGTGCGAAGCGTGTGTTTGACTTTATAGAAGAGGAGACGGAACCGGAGGAAGGAGAGAATGTCCGAGAATTGAAGCAGGTTGATGGAAGCCTGAAAATTTCAAACGTATCCTTTTCCTATGACCCGGAAGCAACGCTTCTTCACAATCTGAATCTGGAAGTAACACCGGGGCAGAAGATTGCCATTGTCGGACCGACCGGGTGTGGGAAGACGACGCTGATTAATCTGCTGATGCGGTTTTATGATGTGGACGAAGGCCAGATTGCCATCAGCGGACACGATATGATGGAAGTTACGAGAGACAGCCTCCGTTCGGCTTACGGGATGGTCTTACAGGAAACATGGCTGAAGTCCTGCAGCATTGCAGAGAATATCGCATATGGGAAACCGGATGCTACGCGTGAAGAGATTGAACGGGCGGCAAAGGAAGCGCATGCACATGAATTTATCATGCGTATGAAGGATGGATACGATACGCTGATTACAGAGGCGGGAGGAAACCTGTCGCAAGGACAGAAGCAGCTTCTCTGTATTGCGCGTGTGATGTTGAAACTCCCTCCGATGCTGATTCTGGATGAGGCAACTTCGTCCATCGATACACGAACAGAGATTAAGATACAAGAAGCGTTCCAGCGGATGATGGAAGGGAGAACAAGCTTTATTGTGGCGCACAGACTTTCCACGATTCAGGAGGCGGATGTCATTCTTGTGATGAAAGACGGCAATATCATAGAACAGGGAAATCATGAAGAATTACTGGAGAAAAAAGGATTCTATGCAACGCTCTACGAGAGTCAGTTTGCTTAGAATCGGGATAGGATTTGTATTATTTATCATAGCGGTTTTCTTGCAGATTGCGGCAAGGAATTACCGAGGATTTGCAGATTGGTATACGGATACGGTGTATCCGTTCTGGGTGGAAACGATTGGAAAATTCTGGTCGTTTTTCCCGTATTCTGTTGTGGAGCTTTTGCTGTATGGCTTGCTGCTGGGGCTTGGAGTTATGGCTTGTCTTGGAATCGTACATATCATAAAAAAGACGAAGCGGTGCAGCGATGTGCTTCTTACAGGCAGCAGCGTCCTCGTACTGCTCGTTGGAGGCTTGTTTTTCCTTTATACGGTATTGTGTGGAATCAATTATCACAACACACCGTTTTCCGAGAGAAATGGGATGAAACTTACGACGTATACGGTAGAGGAACTGGCTTCGTACTGTGAGGAGATAACGGAAGAAGTGAACCGGTTATCCAGGGAAACAGATAGGGAGAAGTTAAAGAATCAGAAAGAGAATCGCAAAGAGGCGGTGGAGGCAATGCATGGAATCGGGAAAGAGTATGAAGGGCTTTCCGGATATTATCCTCAGCCGAAAGGCGTGTTGGTATCGGAGATTCTTTCTTATCAGCAGCTGACAGGAATCTATGCTCCGTTTACGGTGGAGGCAAATTATAATATGGATATGACAGACTATAACATTCCGTTTACCATGTGTCATGAGCTCTCCCACTTGCGCGGATTCATGCGGGAGGATGAGGCAAATTATATCGCTTATCTTGCGTGTAGCCATTCGGAATCGGTGGAATTTCAGTATAGCGGCGCCTTGATGGCATGGATTTACAGCACGAATTTGTTGTACGACTATGCACCGGAGACTTATCAACGTCTGCATGATTCTTTGGATAAAGCAGTGTGGAAAGATTTGGAAGAGAACACCACTTTTTGGGATAAATATGACGGAACAATCGCAAAGATGTCCGACGAGATGAATGATACATATTTGAAGGCGAATAAGCAGACCGACGGAGTTGAAAGCTATGACCGGATGGTCAATCTTCTGATGGCAGAATATTTGGCGGAGGAGTAAAGAGATGATAGAAATTAAAGATTTGACAAAAGTATTTACATTGAACCGAAAAATGATGAAAGAAACGAAGGCGAAGACCAACAAGAAAATCGCGGTGAACCATCTCAGCCTTACCGCTAAAAAAGGGGAAATCTACGGGCTTCTCGGGGCAAACGGAGCGGGGAAAACGACGACGCTCCGCTGTATTTCCACGATTATCAAGCCGACGAGCGGGGAGATTTATGTGGCAGGGCATGAGGTGCAGAAGGAAGCGGAAGCCGTAAGGAATTGTATCGGGTTTTTGACAAGCGATATCAAATTGGACCCGCAGTTTTCGCCGGATTATATGTTTGATTTCTTTGGACGTCTCCATCAGGTACCAAAAGAAGTGTTAAAGAAGAGAAAAGAAGAGCTGTTTTCCTATTTTGGAATTACAGAATTTGCACATAAGAAGATGAAAGAGTTGTCTACCGGGATGAAACAAAAGGCGGCTATTGCGGTGAGCCTGGTACATGACCCGGAGATTGTTATTTTTGATGAGCCGACAAACGGGCTGGATATCATAACGGCGAGACGAGTGACGGATTATTTGAAAAAATTAAAAGAAGACGGGAAGCTCGTCATCATCTCCACCCATATCATGTCGGAGGCGGAGAGATTGTGCGACAGAATCGGCATCATGATTGATGGGGAAAAGGTTGCGGAAGGAACGATAGAAGAACTTCAGAAAGCGACGAAGACGAAGACTTTGGAAGATGCGTTTTTCGCATATTATAAGGAACAGAAGGGGGATGAGGAGTAAGTGAGAGGAATCGGAGAAATCTTTAAAAAAGAAATGGTGCGCGTATTCAAGGATGGGAAAATGGTATTGTCCATCTTCGTGCTTCCGGTAGCGTTGATGATTGGTCTTATGTACCTGATGGGGAATGTGATGACAAATATGCAGGATGATATTGCGGCACACCAATCCGTCATTTATATCAAGGATGAACCGGCGAGCTTTCAAAAGTTCCGGACGGATGCGAAGCTGGAAGGCGAGGTTCGCAAGGTGAAAGACGAAAAGCAGGTAAAAGAGGCAATCCGGGATGGGGAGGCAGACCTTCTGTTAGTATTTCCGGAACAGTTTGATGCGAAAGTGACAGGCTATCAGGAAGGAGATGAACTTCCGCAGATTCAGGCTTATTACAATCCGTCGGAAGAATATTCCGGCGCGGCGTACAAGGAGATAGTAGAAGGAGCATTGGAGATTTACCGGCAGACATTGCTTGGGGAACGTATCGGAGACTTGGAGCAGTTGATGATTTTTACCGTCAATTCCGACGAGGAAGAGATGGTTATTCAGGATGAGGAGAAGGCAAGCGGAAAGGCGCTCGGAATGATGCTCCCGTATTTTGTGACGCTGATGTTGTTTGCGGGGGCAATGAGCATTGGAACAGATATGATTGCGGGGGAAAAAGAGCGGGGAACGATGGCGAGCCTTCTCGTCAGTCCGGTAAAAAGAAGTTCCATCATCTTTGGAAAGGTTTTCGCACTGATGACGATTTCCGGTCTTGCCTCCATCGTATCTACGGTGGCTATGATTGTTTGCATGCCGATTCTTGGAACGTCCATGCTTGGACAGTCCGCTTCCGGGCTTGAGATGACGATGGATGCGGGACAGGTTCTGATGCTTGGAACGCTGCTTGTGGCAATCGCGTTCCTGTATTCTACGATGATTGCACTTGTGTCGGTCTTCGCCAAGACGGTAAAGGAAGCCAATTCTCTCGTCATGCCGGTTTATATTCTCGTGCTGGCAGTCGGAATTATGACGATGTATATCACAGGGGAACCATCGCCATCGGCATATTACATCCCGATTTATAATAGCGCGCTTGTATTGAAAGGTATTTTCACCCATGAGGTGACCGGGGTACAGTTCGGAATCACACTATGCACAACCTTGGCAATCGGTCTTGTATTAACCGGAGTCATTGCGAAGGCATTTGAAAGCGAAAAGGTGATGGCAGGATAATATTATTTGCACGTATGCAGAAATTTTTCCTCGCAGATTTCGACAAGAATGATATCTTCTCCGATTTTTTTGATACATTCAAACGGAATGATATATTCGGAGTCGCTTCCGAGAAATCCGCAGATTTTTCCGGGGCCGGGGATAATGATGGATTCGATGCGGCCGTTGCAGATGTCGAGAATGATATCTACGACACAGCCGAGCCGCTTGCAGTCGCATGTGTTGATGACTTCTTTTTCACGAAGCTCACAAAGTCTCATAGGGAAACCATCCTGTAGCATTTGATAGTAGTATATGCGGAATTCGAAAAATTGTGAGAAAATCTACAATTGTTGTTTGACAACATTTTCCATAGCTTATATACTGAAAGAAAACAGATAAAGAGGGGGATAGACATGAAGTGTCCATACTGTAACAACCCGGATACAAGGGTAATTGACTCAAGACCTGCTGATGAAGGGAACTCGATTCGCAGAAGGCGTTCCTGTGATGAGTGTGGCAAACGTTTCACCACTTATGAGAAAGTGGAGACGATTCCGCTTAGTATTATCAAGAAGGATAATACGAGAGAACAATATGACAGAGCGAAGATAGAGGCAGGCGTATTACGAGCTTGTTACAAGCGCCCTGTTTCTGTTGATGAGATAAAGATGACGATTGACCGGATTGAGACGGAGATTTTCAGCAGGGAATCGAAGGAGATTCCAAGCAGTACCGTCGGAGAAATCGTGATGGAGCATCTGAAAACGTTGGATGCGGTTGCCTATGTACGTTTCGCTTCGGTATATCGGGAATTTAAGGATGTCAATACGTTCATGGCAGAACTGAAGAAAATGTTGGATAAATAAAGAATAAAAAAGTGTCTTTCTATGTGTGATTTTATGACATAAGAAGACACTTTTTGTTTTACTATGAATAGAGAATCTTGTCGATGATTGCTTTCGCCACTTCATCTTTTGACAGGATTGGAAGTTGAATTTCCTCGTCTTTTGTAATCAAAGTGACGATGTTTGTGTCGGTTCCGAAACCGGCGCCTGTCTGTTTTAGATTGTTTGCCACAATCATATCCAAGTTCTTTTTCTCTAATTTTGCGCGGGAGTTTTCTAACATGTGCTCCGTTTCCATCGAGAATCCGCATAAGAACTGTCCGTCCCTTTTGTGAGAGCCAAGGTATTTCAGAATATCTTCGGTTTTTTCCAGTTCTATAGAGAGCGCACTTTCTGATTTTTTCACCTTTTCCGAAGCGATAACAGCAGGGCGGTAGTCGGCAACGGCGGCAGACTTGATGATGATGTCCTGTTTTTCGGCAAGGGAGGTGACGGCGTCGAACATCTCTTTTGCAGAAACTACCGGAATCACAGTGACAAATGAAGGAACCGGTAAGTTGGTCGGTCCGCTTACCAACGTGACGTCTGCGCCGCGAAGCATGCAGTGTTTGGCGATGGCGTAGCCCATTTTTCCTGTAGAGTGATTCGTGATAAACCGAACCGGGTCGATAGCCTCGACGGTGGGACCGGCGGTGACGAGAACCCGTTTGCCGGACAAATCTTTTTCAAATGCAAGTTCCTTTAAAATATATTCCAAAAGAAGCTCCGGCTCCGGGAGCTTTCCTTCTCCAACGTCACGACAAGCAAGAAATCCGGTTGCCGGTTTTATGATTTCAAACCCATAATGTTCCAGTTTTTTCAGATTGTCCTGCACAATCGGATTCCGGTACATCTGTGTGTTCATGGCAGGAGAAATGATTTTTTTGCACGTACATGCAAGAACGGTTGTCGTCAGCATATCGTCTGCAATGCCGTTTGCCATTTTCCCGATGATGTTGGCGGTTGCAGGGGCAATCATGACAACATCGGCACGTTTTGCGAGGGCTACGTGCTCTACGTTGTATTGAAAATTCCGGTCAAACGTATCGATTAAACATTTATGATTGGTTAAAGTCTCGAAAGTAATCGGGGTGATGAAATTCGTGGCATTCTCTGTCATAATTACGTGTACGTCACAGTGAAGCTTTACGAGCATGCTGGCGAGGTTCGCGATTTTGTATGCCGCGATTCCGCCGGTTACGCCGAGAACGACAGTTTTTCCTTTTAGCATAAGTTTCCTCCATCTTGATTTTTCTAAAATTGTAGCACACTTTCAGGAGACGGGCAAATAAATTTGCCATGGATAAGATTTTGTACAAGGGAAGCGGTTGCCCTGAAAGAGGCATCATGCTATAATTACGCAGTAATTGTATTGTATCCCATGCATGGGAATGATAACAAGGAGGAAGAAAAAATGAATCAAACAAAAGACGGCGCTAAGCCGCGCACACAGGTACTCGGCCTTGTTCAGGCTGCACTGTTCGCAGCACTGATTATCATCATGGCCTTCACCCCATTTCTCGGATATATCCCGCTCGGATTTACGAGGGCGACGATTATCCATATCCCGGTCATTTTAGGCGCTTTGCTTCTGGGACCGAAAAAGGGAGCAGTTCTTGGATTCGTATTCGGAATGACGAGTCTCATCAATAATACGATGAATCCAACGGTGACTTCTTTTGTATTCTCACCATTCTATTCTCTGGGAGAAATACATGGAGGCATCGGAAGCATCATCATCTGTTTTTTACCACGCATTCTCGTAGGAATTATCCCGTATTATATCTATCGTTTTTTGAGAGAAAAATGTAAGGCACCGATGACGGTTTCGCTTGGTGCGGCAGGGCTTTCGGGAGCGCTCACCAATACGATTCTTGTGATGGGGATGATTCTGTTATTTTTTAAAGACGCCTATGCGGCTGCCAATGGGATTGGGACGAACGCAGTCTATGGATTTATCTTGTCCATTATTGGAATGAACGGAGTGCCGGAGGCGTTCGTGGCGGCAGTGATTACCGCAGGTGTTGGAAAAGTGTTGTGGAAGTCGAAGATTGTGACCGGCTAAGGAGGAAGTATGATTTTAGCAATTGATATTGGAAATACAAATATCGTCATTGGATGTTGTGACGATGAGAAAATATATTTTATTGAAAGGCTGTCTACGAACTATCCGAAGACAGAACTGGAATATGCCATCAGCTTTAAAAACGTATTGGAACTGTATGGAATCGATGCGTCGCAGATTGAAGGCGGGATTATTTCATCGGTTGTGCCGCCGATTACGAACATTGTCCGGGCTTCCGTCGAAAAAGTCTTAGGAAAGACGGTGAAAATCGTAGGACCGGGTGTGAAGACCGGATTGAATATTCTGATGGATAATCCGGCACAGGTGGGAAGCGACCGGATTGTAAACGCGGTGGCGGCTATCAATGAGTATCCGGCGCCGCTTATCATCATCGATATGGGAACCGCGACGACATTCTGTGTGATTGATGAAAAGAAGAACTATATCGGGGGAATGATTCTTCCGGGAGTGCGGATTTCTTTGGATGCTCTGACATCCCGCACCTCCCAGCTTTCCAAAATCAGCATCGAGGCGCCGAAGAAAACCATCGGGAAAAACACCATCGATTGCATGAAGAGCGGAATTATCCATGGAAATGCAGCATGTATTGATGGAATGGTGAAAAGAATTGAGCATGAACTTGGACAAAAGGCGACTGTACTTGCAACCGGCGGGCTTGCAAGAAAAATTGTTCCGTATTGTGAGCAGAGGATTCTAATCGACGATGAATTGTTATTGAAGGGACTTCGACTGATTTATAATAAGAACAAATAATTGGAGAACTATGAGAAATTATAAAATGACGATAGCCTATGATGGGACAAGATATCAAGGCTGGCAGAGACAGAGCAATACAGAGGAGACTATCCAAGGGATACTGGAACGGGTGATTCACGATGTAATAGGGTATCCGGTTACCATCGACGGTTCTGGGAGGACAGATGGAGGCGTCCATGCTTACGGTCAGGTCGCAAATGTGAAATTATCCGGCAAAGTGGAAAAAGATACGTTCCGGGATGCCCTAAATGCCCGCTTGCCGGAGGACATCCGGGTTCGGAGTGTGGAACTTGTGAGAAATGGGTTTCACAGCCGATATAGTGCGAAAGCGAAACGATATGAATATGTCGTAGATATCCGGGAAAAACCGGATGTATTTACGAGAAAATATTGCTATCATGTTACAGAACCTTTGGATGTAACTGCCATGAGAAAGGCGGCGTCCTTCTTGACGGGTACTCATGATTTTGGCGGATTTACCGATAAAAAAGATGAGAAATCTACGGTCAGAACCATCTATCAGATTGGGATAGAGGAGGAGAAGGGAAAGCTACGATTCTCATTTTACGGAAACGGGTTCATGTATCACATGGTGCGTATTTTGACAGGCACGCTTCTGGAAGTCGGAAGCGGAAAGAAGCATCCCGAGGACGTAAAGAAAATTTTGCGGACAAAGGAGCGGAAAGAAGCGGGATTTCTTGTGCCGGCCATGGGACTCTGTCTGAAAGAAGTTATCTATGAATAGGAGAGGAAAAATGAAATTTATTTCTTGGAATGTGAATGGAATCCGGGCGTGTGTGCAGAAAGGATTTCTTGATTTTTTCAATGAGGCGGATGCGGATATTTTCTGTATTCAGGAAAGCAAGATGCAGGAAGGGCAACTGGAACTTGAACTTCCGGGGTATTATCAATACTGGAATTATGCAGAGAAAAAAGGGTATTCCGGCACTGCAATTTTTACGAAACAGGAGCCGATTTCGGTTTCATATGGCATGGGAATCGAAGAACATGATAAAGAAGGCCGCCTGATTACGCTGGAGTTTGAAGATTTCTATTTCGTGACGGTTTACACGCCGAACTCACAGAATGAGCTGGCGCGTCTGGATTATCGGATGCAGTGGGAGACAGACTTTCTCGCATATCTGAAAAAGCTGGAGGAGAAGAAAGGCGTCATCTTCTGCGGAGACTTGAATGTGGCGCATCAGGAAATTGACTTGAAGAATCCGAAGAAAAACCGGAAGAATGCGGGATTTACAGATGAGGAACGGGGAAAGTTCGGGGAGATTCTAAAGGCAGGATTTATCGATACGTTCCGGCATTTTTATCCGGATATGGAAGGAATCTATTCCTGGTGGTCTTACAGATTCCGCGCAAGAGAGAAAAATGCAGGGTGGAGAATCGATTATTTTGTCGTATCGGAATGCTTAAAAGACGGGCTGCAGGATGCGAAAATCCTGACAGATGTGATGGGCTCGGACCACTGTCCGGTAGAGCTGGATTACCAGCCCCCGTCCAGTCCGACGATTTGTCCGGTCATATAGTTGTGTCTGACAGCGAGGTCGTAGACAAGTTCTGCGACTTCTTCGCATGTCCCGAAGCGGCCGGCAGGGATTTCGTCTTCCAGTTCCCGGCGTTCCTCTTCGGATAACTGTTGATTCATTACGGTGTCGATGGCTCCGCACGCGACAGCGTTGACCTGGACATTACTTGGGGCCAGCTCCTTAGCCAAAGCCTTGGTAAGACCATGAATTCCGGATTTTGTGGCAGAGTACGCGGCTTCACAGGAGGCGCCCACATTGCCCCAGATGGAAGAGATGTTGATGATTTTTCCGGATTTCTTAGAAATCATATGCGGAATAGCGGCGCGGGAACAGTAAAAGACGGAAGAAAGATTCGTCGCAACTATCCGGTTCCAATCCGTATCGCTCATATCCATAAGAAGTCCGATGTGGGCGATTCCGGCATTGTTAATCAGGATATCGATGCCGTCGCATTTCGCATGGATTACCCGAAACATCTGTGCTACGTCTTCCGGATTTCCAACGTCGCCGACGAGAAGCTCGCAGGATGCAGAAGAATTTCCCGTAGTCTGAAAGATGGATTCTATCTCGGCGCGTACGGCTTGAAGAGCCTCCACAGACTGGCTGCAATTGATAAAAAGGCGGAAATTTCCTTTGGCAAACCGAAGTGCAATCGCTCGTCCGATGCCGCGGGAAGCGCCTGTAATGAGTATATTTTTTGTCAAAATGTATCCCTCCAAAGTTGAAATAAGTTGGGATAATCGTATCACGCACGTGTTGTTTTTTCAAGGTCAAGATGGTATGATAAATATATCTTGAGAATGAAAAAGAGGGATTATCCCGGAAAGGACGTCTAAAGTGATTGAACAGGCAATAGCATTTGCGACGAAGGCTCATGAAGGACAAGTTCGAAAGGGGACAGACAGACCGTATATTGTGCATCCGATTGAGGTGGGTGAGATTGTGGCTTCGATGACAGACGATGAGGAAGTCATTGCGGCGGCAATTTTACATGATACGATTGAGGATTGTGAAGGTGTGACGGCCGAGGTTCTCAGAAGAGAATTTGGAAATCGGGTCGCTTTTTTTGTGGAACAAGAGAGTGAAGATAAGACAAAAACATGGAAAGAGCGCAAGAGCGCAACGATTGAATATTTGAAAACAGCTCCTCTGGAACTGAAGTACATTGGTCTTGCAGATAAACTTTCCAATATGCGCGACATCAACCAAGACTATCCGGTCTGTGGAGAGATGCTGTGGCAGCGATTCCGAATGAAAGATAAGGAGATTATCGGCTGGTATTACAAAGGGATTATGAAATCTTTGGAAAGCTTAAAGGGAATGGAAGCTTATGAGGAATATTGCCAGCTTGTAATGGCAAACTTTGGATAAAATACAGATGGAAGAGGAAAGAAAACATGAAGAAAAGAATTCTAATGATTGGTACCGGCGGTACCATTGCGTCAAAACAGTCGGGGAATGGACTTTCGCCGGGTCTGTCTTCAGAAGATGTCCTGTCTTATATTCCACAGGTAAAAGATGTATGTGAAGTGAAAACGATGCAGGTATGCAACATTGACAGTACGAATGTAATGCCGGAGCACTGGGAACTTCTTACGAAGACAATCGAAGAACAGTATGACAAATACGATGGGTTTGTCATTTGCCATGGAACGGATACGCTTGCTTATACGGCGGCAGCTCTTTCCTATATGATTCAGAACTCCAGGAAACCAATCGTGATTACGGGCGCGCAGAAGCCTATCAATATGGACGTGACGGATGCCAAGACAAATCTTTTGGACAGCTTTATCTATGCGGCGGATGACAATTCTCAGGATGTCAATATCGTATTCGACGGAAAAGTGATTGTGGGAACGAGGGCGAAAAAGGTATGTGCCAAGAGTTATAATGCATTTGAGAGTATCAATTACCCGTATATTGCGGTCATACAGGATGGCATGGTTATCCGGTATATGCCGACCACACCGCACAAATACCGGGTGCGCTTTTATCATGGAATGAAGAACAGCATTTATGTGCTGAAACTGATTCCGGGGATGAAGTCCGATATTCTGTCCTACATTTTCAAAGATTATGATTGCATTGTCATTGAAAGCTTTGGTGTGGGAGGTATGCCGCAGAGTATCGTGCATGAATTCTATGAACAGATGGAAGAATGGAAAGAAAAAGGAAAACTTGTCGTGATGACGACACAGGTAGTCAATGAAGGAAGCAATATGACAGTCTATGAAGTCGGGCAGAAAGTAAAGCAGGACTTTGATTTGATTGAGTCTTACGATATGACGTTGGAGGCGACCATCACGAAAATGATGTGGCTGATGTCGCTTCCGAATATGAGTTATGATGACATCAAACGGGAATTTTATCAGATGGTTAATCATGATATATTATTTACAAGATAATAGGAGGTTCAAATGGATAAGGGAAAATTTTTAAAAGAATATGGCTTGATTACAGTTGGTATTTTTATTATTTCGGCAGCAGTGTATTTCTTTATGATACCAAGTAATGTGATTGTGGGAAGCTTATCGGGTCTTGTGATTGTGCTTGAGAATTTCATTCCGATTCCGATTTCAGTCATGACATTTATTTTAAATGCGGCATTACTGGTTGTCGGATTCTTAGTGATTGGAAAGGAATTCGGGGCGAAGACGATTTATACATCGGTGATGCTGCCGGTATTTTTATTTGTTTTTGAGCATGTTGCACCGAACAACAAATCTTTGACGAACGATATTTTGCTTGACACGATTACATATATTTTAATCGTAAGCGTGGGATTGGCGATGTTGTTCAATGCGAATGCATCATCCGGAGGATTGGATATCGTTGCGAAAGTCCTCAGTAAGTTTACGCACATCGAGATTGGTAAGGCAATGACTATCACAGGAATGTGTGTTGCAATCAGTTCTATGCTTGTGTATGACACAAAAGTAGTTGTGCTTAGTATTCTTGGAACCTATGCGAACGGAATCGTAATCGATAATTTTATCAGCGGTTTTAACCGTAGAAAACGTGTCTGCATTTTGACATCCAGATTCGAAGAAGTACAGAAATTTATCGCGGAGAAGCTTGGAAGAGGTGTGACGCTTTACAAGGCAATCGGTGGTTATGACAGGAAAGAACAGTTTGAGATTCAGACGATTCTGACACAGAGCGAATATGGAAAGCTGTTGGAATATATGCACGAGAATGACATGAAAGCATTTGTGACGGTTTCGACAGTCAATGAGGTAATTGGAGAATGGAATATCAAGAAAAAGGGAAAATAGAATCAAAAAAATATGAGTACGTACTCTTTGACCTTGACGGGACGCTGACTGACCCGAAGGAAGGAATCACGAAATCGGTTGCGTATGCGCTGGAATCCTTTGGAATCCATGTGGAGGACTTAGATACATTATGCAAATTCATCGGACCGCCGCTGAAAGAGTCTTTTATGGTGTATTACGGACTTTCCGATGAACAGGGAGATGAGGCGGTTGCAAAGTACAGAGAACGTTTTTCCGTAACCGGTTTATTCGAAAACAAAGTATACGATGGGATTCGTGAAACGTTGGAGGCATTGAAGAAGAGTGGAAAGACATTGATTGTTGCAACCTCGAAGCCTTCGGTTTACTCAAGACAGATATTAGAACATTTTGACTTGATGAAATATTTTACATTTTTATCGGGAAGCGAGTTGGATGGAACGAGGGTAGATAAGGCGGAAGTTATCGCCTATGCGCTGCAGGAAAATGGGATTCAGGATTTGTCAAACGTGATTATGGTTGGCGACAGAGAACACGATATCATTGGAGCAAATAAGAATCAGGTAGATTCTGTCGGTGTACTCTACGGATATGGATGCAGAGAAGAATTTGAAGAAAATCATGCGACATATGTGGTGGAGAGGGTAGAAGAACTTCGCGACTTGCTATTAGGATAAGAGGTAGAAATGAAATTATTATATCAGTTTGGAGTTATTTTAGGGATTACGTTTGCAGGAGAAATCATACATGCTCTCCTTCCGTTTCCGATTCCGGCAAGTATTTACGGTCTTGTCCTGATGCTATTATGTCTTTGCACGAAAATTGTAAAATTGCAGCAGGTGAAAATCGCAGCCGATTTTCTCATTGATATTATGCCGCCGATGTTTATTCCGGCGGCTGTCGGCATTGTAGCGGTCTGGCCGGCGTTAAAGGAAATCTTAGTTCCAGTGATTGTCATCACTGTCGTATCGACGATTGTTGTGATGGTCGGTACCGGAAGGGTTTCGCAGGCAGTGATTCGGGCGAAGAAAAGGAGGGAATCATAAATGAAAGCGATACTTTCAGACTCTCTCTATTTTGGAGTGGCATTGAGTCTTGCCGGATATGCAGCCGGTTTGTTTTTAAAGAAAAAATTGAAGTGGGGAATCTTAAATCCGCTGCTTATTTCGATTATTTTTGTAATCGGGGCGCTTGCGGTGTTAGATGTCGATTATGAAACGTATCAGGAGACGGCGAAGTATTTGAGTTATCTGTTGACACCGGCGACGGTAGCTCTTGCAATCCCGTTATATCAGAAGATTGATTTGCTGAAGGAAAACTTATTGGCGGTTTCTTTGGGGATAATCGCCGGGGTATTTTCAAGCCTGGGCAGCATTCTTGGAATGGCATATTTATTCGGGCTGTCTCATCAAGAATATGTGACACTCCTTCCAAAATCCATCACGACGGCAATCGGAATCGGAGTGTCCGAAGAGCTGGGCGGAATTTCCACAATTACAGTAGCGGTTATCGTTATTACCGGGGTGCTTGGAAATGTAATCGGACAGGCGGTATGTAAGATATTCCGAATCTATGAGCCGATAGCAGTCGGGCTTTCCTTCGGAACATCCGCACATGCGATTGGAACATCGAAGGCATTGGAACTTGGAGAAGTCGAAGGAGCGATGAGCAGTCTTTCGATAGCGGTAGCCGGACTCCTTACGGTGGTTGCCGCATCACTATTTGCGTCATTTTTATAAAATAAAAGTATCTTCTTTGGAAAAGATATGATAGTATATGTCTATATCAAGATAGAAACTATAAATAAGTACAAAGGAGAGTGGAAACATGAAAAACATTATCGTATTTTCAAGTGAGCATTGACCGGGCTGTGCACCTGTGAAAGAGGCTCTTTCCAAGGCAGACATTCCGTTTGCCGCAATTGATATTTCTTCCGGTATGCTTCCGTTGAAGCAATTTTTGAAATATCGTGATAACCGACCAGAATTTGCACAGATTCGGGAAGAAGGACGCGTCGGACTTCCTTGTATTGTAGTGAATAAGGGAGAGAAGATTCTGTTTGGACTTCCGGAAGATTTGGATGAATTGAGATAGGAATCGTTGGAATCTGTGATTTACAGATAACAGGAAGGATAAAAGAAACACTGATAATCGCAATAGTGATTACCAGTGTTTCTTTTTTGTGAGAATGTTTTATGATGAAGAATTCATAATGCAAAATCATTCAAATCATCATGTAGTGCAGCCATGCAGAGACCTTGTTCTTTTTTTGAGAGACCTTCGATAATCAATTCATGATAGCGGGTGTCATCATTTGGGTGAGAGGGTGACCAGTTTGTAAAGTGGGACTGGGCATAAGCACGTTTTAAAGTAAGCATTGCAGATTCCAACTGCTGTCTCGCAAATTGATTCTTGGCGCAGGATGCCAGATAAAGATGAAATTGGGTATTCGCTTCCCAATGACTCCACATATCTTTTTTCAATGTCTGAATACAGGTCATATGAAGTCGCTGTAATTCTTCTAATTCTGAATCCATGATTATAGTGCAGGAGCGTTGCAGTAATGCGCTTTCAAGCATAAGTCGATAGTCCAGTATTTCTTGAATATCCTTGGTAGTGAGACGAACGACTTCGTAACCATAGCGCGGATGACTGACTAATACGTTCTCATTGCAAAGTGCAATCAAAGCATCCCGGACAGGAGATTTACTACAGCCATATTTTTCGATGAGTTCCCGTTCTGTAAGAATATCATTTGGTCCATATTCCAAAGAAAGAATGCTATTCATAATGTTTTGATAAATCGTATCTTTTAATGTATTATTTCTTTTCATTTTATTTCCTATTCATTTAATTTACTTTTATTTTATTTGTTATGTGTAATAGTAACAAAAAATAGATGAAAAGTAAATAATATATTGACAAAATGGGGGGGTGAGCTATTATCGTAATAATATTACTGGTATTATTATCAAATAATATAGAGGAAGGGAGAAAGAATGGAGAAAACAGACGAAAGATATGAGCTTTATATTCAAATTCTGAAAGAAGAGCTTGTTCCGGCTATGGGATGTACAGAGCCAATAGCCCTGGCGTATGCATCAGCGAAGGCGAGAGAAGTATTAGGAAAATTTCCGGAACGTGTTCTGATTGAAGCGAGTGGAAGCATTATTAAGAATGTAAAATCTGTAATTGTCCCGAACACTGACCACTTAAAAGGAATTCCTGCGGCGGCAGCAGTTGGAATTATAGCAGGAAAATCGGAACGGGAGTTGGAAGTGATTTCTTCGGTCACAGACGAAGAAGGAAAGACAGTCAAAGATTTTATGGAAAAAGTTCCGATTGAAGTGAAGCATGTAGAGAATGGATTGACATTTGAAATTATCGTAACATTGTTCTGTGGAGAAGAGTATGCAAAGGTGAGAATTGCAAATTATCATACGAACATTGTTTTGATTGAAAAAAATGGCGATAAAATCTTCGAAACTGTCGTAGAAGATGAGACGGAAAAAGGGCTGACGGAACGTTCAATCTTGGATATGAAGGGGATATGGGACTTTGCAAATACGGTAGAGATTGCGGATATTCGTCAACTGATTCAAAAACAGATTGAATATAATACAGCAATTTCAGAAGAGGGGCTAAAAGGAAATTACGGAGCGAATATTGGAAAAGTCTTATTAGAGGCAGAAGGTGAAAATGTCCGGATTCGTGCAAAGGCAAAAGCTGCAGCCGGTTCAGATGCAAGGATGAATGGCTGTGAACTTCCGGTTATTATCAACTCAGGAAGCGGGAATCAAGGAATGACATGTTCCCTTCCGGTGATTGAATATGCGAAGGAGTTACAAGTAAGTGAAGAAAAATTATATCGGGCGCTTGTATTATCAAACCTCATAGCAATTCATCAAAAGACAGGAATCGGACGCTTGAGTGCGTATTGCGGAGCGGTATGCGCGGGTGCGGCAGCAGGGGCGGCAATCGCATATTTGCATGGCGGAGGCTATGAAGAAATTACACATACGGTCGTAAATGTAGTAGGAACGGATGTGCGTGTTGGCGCAGAAGACGTGCAATTTTCATTACAAAGAGCGGCAGACCAGAATAGTGTAGCGCTTCACAAAACATATAATTTGCATAATCATATGAAAGACATTACAATTGTAGATAATATGGATGAGCTGAAGAATGCAAAAGATGCCACAACTGGAAAAACAATTTATGATACTTTATCAGAAGGATTGGATAAAGAAATTGTATCTTTAACAACAGATAAAACAAAGGCTGACAATGCAAATGGTGTATATCAGGTTGTCAAAGTAACAACAACGACTCCATTCCCACAGGTGTTGAATTATCTGGTACATCAGTCAGCCGGTATCTTAAATAAAGAAGCGGTAACGGAAATGAACTCCAAATTTGATGTGGCAGCATATGACGCAACAAAAGATGTATGTTATGGTGATTCGGCAAATATTAAATCAGGAAACAATCATCTTTGGATGTCAGGACCTTATGCGCTTGTAAATTTAGATGATTATCAAGTGACATTTGAAAAGAATCCTGGTTATATGGCGGGAACAGAGCACGAGCCAAAGATTAAAAACATCGCAATCAAATTTATCAAAGACCAGACGGCTGCAACATCTGCTTTCCGAGCAAATGAGATTGACATTTTGGATGCAGTAAATTCTAATGACGTTGCAACACTGGAAGAGAATAAAGATTATAAAGTTTTCAAATATGTGAGACATTCTGCAAACTATTGTGATATGAATATGAAAGATGGAAACGTTCTTGCAAACGAAGATTTGAGAAAAGCTGTATTTTATGCAATCAATCAGGAAGAGTTTGTCGCATATCACAATGAGATGGTAATGCCGTTATATTCTACATTCTCAACATTGATTGATACAGGAAATAAACAGAAACAAGACTTAGAGAAGAGTGCGGAATATTTGAAAAAATATCAGGAATCTGCAAAAAAATAAGAAATAGTTAGATGGTTAGGGAGATGAGTCATAGAATTCATCTCCCGTTTATTTTATAGTTTTTTCCAAATAAATTTTATAGTTTATTGAAAAATTTTTGTGTCAAGCATTTTTGAAAATGTCCCAAAATAAGTAAAACATTTGCCCCGGATTTT
>CAJJYZ010000030.1 GCA_905197485.1 uncultured Lachnospiraceae bacterium
ATTTTCAGGTCATCGTTGTCTATTGTTTAATTATCAAGGTTCTTTGTTTTTGTTTTGCTCTCTTGCGACAGCTATATTAGATTATCATATCTTTTCTTTCTTGTCAACAACTTTTTTAAAGTTTTTTAAATTCTTTTTTTGAAGTTGTTTTTCGAAAGCGGAGAAAGAGGGATTCGAACCCTCGCGCCGGTTTCCCGACCTATACCCTTAGCAGGGGCACCTCTTCGGCCTCTTGAGTATTTCTCCGAATTTGATACAATATAATTGCTGTTCTCACAGCGCATGATTGATTATACTAAAACCAACCCATCTTGTCAACGCTTTTTTCATTCTTTTTTCTTCTTTTTTTACAAAAGAGCACACGAATCTATATCTTCCATGTGCTCTTCATTTTTTCCCATATATAGTGTTTCATGACTATCTATGAATTTTCTTTTTCTACGATATTTGCAATCCTCTCTCTTACAATTTCCGCAATCTCATTTGTTTTCATATCTTTATACTCTTCATATAAGAGAGGTTTTAGAAAATGCACCTGAACTGTGACAGGCGAAATTGTATTCGTGTCAAACGGTTTAAACGAGTCAACAAGAGCAACCGGAATAATCGGACATTGTGCTTTTGTAGCCGCTTTAAAGCTTCCTCCTTTAAATTCCAACAATTTATTCCCAAGCTTTGACCTTGTTCCTTCCGCAAAGATACAATAGTTTCGTCCCTTTTTTACTTCCTTCGTTACATCCATAATTACTTGCATGGATTGTCTCAAATCATTTCTATCCATCGTGAAGGCTTTCATACATGCAAAAACCTGTTTTAAAAACTGCACGTTTTCTACTTCTTTCTTAGCCACCACAGAAAACGGCGTCTTGCATGCCTCCACAATTGCGAGCACATCATACATTCCCTGGTGGTTCGGATAAAACATAAACCCACTTTTTTCCGGAATATTTTCCTGTCCATACGCTTTGATAATTACATTGCCTCCTTTATTTGCTCTTCGCACAATAAATCTCAGCATATCATATCTTTCCTGCTCCGGATATTTATCCGCGTGGGCTGCAACATAACAAAGCTTGCACCACATAAATGGAACAAGAAGAATATTTCGAAATACCATCAGTAAAATTCTCTTCATGACCTATCCCTCTTCCGTTTCTTCATCTTCTCTGTATTCTAATATATCTCCGGGCTGACAGTCAAGCGCTTTGCATAGAGCCTCCAATGTAGAAAACCGAATGGCCTTTGCTTTATTATTTTTCAATATCGAAAGGTTTGCCATCGTAATATCTACTTTCTGTGCAAGTTCTGTAAGTCCGATTTTTCGTTGCGCCATCACAACATCCAGATTTACGATTATTTTCATACAGCGCCTCCTTAAATCGTTAAGTCATTCTCTTCTTTGTAAATGATTGCATCCCGGAATACAAAAGACAACACTTGGCTAAATAAAGCAGCTACGAAAAACACAATAATAACGACAAGTGTTGCTGCAGAAGGAACAAAGAACATTTTGCCGATGAAAAAGAATGAAATAAAAAAACTAAAAATAGCCATCAATTCCAGACTTCTTACATTTTCCCACACAAAACACTTCTCTTCAATTACCGTTTTTATCATACAGCGAAGTCTGTAAAGAATCATCACCCCAAATAAAGATGCAGGAACAACGGTAAAAAGTAATGGTATAAATTGATATGCCAAAATTTCCGCATAATATTTTCCTGCCAAACGTAAAATAAGAGGCATCATAATTGTAATTGCAATTCCGGAAACGTACATCATATCAAGAATGATTTTTGTCATTTTTACAATTTTCTTATTGCTCATCTTCATAATCCTCCTTTTACTCTCTCTCATTCTTCTCTTCAAAATATTGTTCTGCGGCTTTCTTTGCCTGATATTTCGAATAATTCCATTTCCGTATATCCATCTCTTCCGCCTCTTGATATTTTCCAGTATCATCATATAAAGCGGATTGTATCTGTCTTTCCAATTCCACTTCTACTGATTCATAAACAGTTTCACTATCCCATGTATTTAGTTTCTCGGGATTCACATCTATCAAAGCCGGAATCGATTCGTATGTTCCGCTATATACAACATAATAAATGTCTTCCCATGTAATATAGTCTCTGGAAAGATTATAATTTGCAATAAAAGCTTCCGGTCTGCTATAGACAAATGGAATATAACAGCACATCATCACAATTACGATATATCGAAATAACGAAAAATTTCTCCGGTTGATATAGATAAGCAGACCTATCATGAAAAGTGTAAGCACGATAAGAAACCATAATACCAGAACTCTCAAAAATGTAAGATGGTATACTTTCACATAGAGCAACATCCGATAGCCGGATGAGCCTATCATTATAAAGGTACATCCTGAAATCACAAAAAGCAAGATTTTTAACCATTTATTTTCTTCAAATATTGTATCGCTTACTAATACAAGCACAAAATTAATCAAGCTTACAGCCAACAATTCAAAAAATCCACTTCTCGCATACGAAGCATATGAAACTCCGGAAGGAAGACCTGATTCAAATCCGATAAAAAGGTAGATAACCTGTATGAAACTATATACAAGATACAATATGGAAATCACCGCATTACATGTAATTCCAATCATCGGGTCTGCTTTTTTTCGTGCTTTCTGTTCTGTCTCCAAACTTAATGTACACATTCCGCGAAACACTCCATAGCATCCTGTTACTCCTACAAAAAACATAACTATTTTCCCTAGAATTATTCCAATCTTCCAATCATCCGGTCTTAGAATTCCAAAAATAGACTGAAATAAATCAGAAAATATCCGGTCTGATTGGATTAGAAGCGGTACAACGACCAGAAGAATCGGCACCGCAACACAGATGCCAAGCAATATTCCTTTTGTCTTCTCCAATTTTTGCAACTTCCAACAGCATCCGATTTTCAAATAAGAAATCCCATCTGTAAATGGAGTAAATAGTTTTGCTAAAAATGTTCCTGCTGCAATAAACATATTTTGTATATAAAGCAATATCGGCCAGGTATTCTCTTCATAAAACTGTTCTATCATAAAGACAACCAGCAAAATCAGAATTGCAACAATATCCAAAAAAAGAAACATACCATTCGCTGTATAACAATTGGCAACGCCTAACAGAAGCATCCCAATCATATATTTTCTACCGCTTTTCTTGATTCGAATTCCCAGTTTCTTAAAAAACAGGGAACAGACATAAAGAGTTCCGGCTACACATAACGGAAATGTAATGCCAGAAAAATTTTCATACAGGCAAAATGTGAAAAATAATCCATATATAAAACTAATTCCACCAAAATACGGATAATTTTCTTTCATTTTTTGTGTCATTTCTTTCTTCATATTTATTCCTCCTCAATAATTTTTTATTGTTTTTCGATATGTTTGAGCTTATATTACCATACAATATTTTGTTTTTCAATATTTTTTTATCGTTTTTCAATAAATCTCTTTTTTTATAAAAAAGAAGTTTTGTAAAGCTTGTAGATAAATCTTCAATTTTCTATAATAGAGATAGTTCACACATATGAAATGAAATTGAAAAGGAGAAAATTATGATAAAAACAATTGATATGGAACAATTGAAAAAAGATGCGGTAGAAGTTTTTCATAATGGATTCGCCTGTTCCGAATCCGTCATCTATGCCATTCGAAAGCATTTTGAACTGAATCTTCCTGATGATGTCATCGCTATGAGTTCCGGTTTTCCTTGGGGACTTGGCGGAGCCGGTTGTATTTGCGGCGCTCTTGCAGGAGGTACGATGTGTCTCGGCTATTTTTTCGGACGACGTACACCCGGAGAGCCTGTAGACAAATGTTTTCAACTCACTCAAGAATTTCACGATTACTTTAAGCAGACTTGTGGCGGGACATGCTGTCGGATTCTCACAAAGGGAAAAGAGAAGAATTCACCGGAACGAAAAGAACAGTGTACAAAATTCGTAGAGATTACTGTAGAAAAAGTGGCAGAAATCATTTTGAGAGAATACGAGAAGTAAATTGAAAGGAGAAGCTGTCTATGAGCAACCATCGTTATGGTCTTGAAAAGGCCGAACTTGAAAAATTAGATATTCGACTTTTGTATATCACTCAGGCACAATACGACAAAGACTGGCACAGTACTGCTCATACTCACCACTTTACCGAATTATTTTATATTATAAGCGGAACAGGAAACTTCCTGATAGAGAATCAAAAGTTTCCTGTAAAAGAAGATGATTTAATTATTATTAATCCAAACGTATCACACACAGAGCTAAGTACGATTGAGCATCCGTTAGAATATATCGTTCTCGGAATCAACGGATTGGAATTTGATGATAACACCTCCAACGTCCGTTGCAATTATCAACTTCATAATCTTCACGCTTTCAGAGCGGAGTTTCTGTTTTATCTCAAAACTCTTCTCTTGGAAGTACAAGAAAAAGAAGAATATTTTGAAAGTATCTGTCAGAATCTTTTAGAGGCTTTTGTTCTCACCTTGGCGCAAAGAACACGAAAACAGCTTTCCATCGTGCCCGCAAAAAAAATCACGAAAGAATGCCGTTTTGTAGAGCAATATATTGATGAACATTTTACGGAAGATATCACATTAGAAACACTGAGTAATCTTACATACTTAAACAAATATTATCTCGTGCATTCCTTCAAGAAATATAAGGGAATTTCTCCGATTAATTATCTCATTGATAAACGCATCTCGGAGTCAAAGCATCTATTAGAGACAACCAATCATCCGATTGCCAAAATAGCAGGTATGATTGGATTTTCTTCCCAGTCTTATTTTTCTCAAGTCTTTAAGCGGGAGACAAATATGACACCAAATGAATTCCGTAAACTAAAAGAGATGTCAAAAGCTAATTAGAGGATATCACCCAAAGTGATATCCTCTAACTTTACTTGTATTGATGATTATAAATTCCTAATAATATAACCAATCCTGATAATCCAACCAACATCATTCCCAGTCCTTTTGGTCCGATATTTCTTTGGCCGATAATAACCAAAGCAATGCTGACAACAAATACGACCGAAACGATAATCGTAATTAGTAATTTCTTCGTTCTTTCATTCATAGCATGTCCTCCTTAACCTTTCAATCCTCCAACAGTCATTCCCTGTGTCAGTTTCTTCTGAACACACATGTAAATGATAAGCGTCGGAATCATTACGATTACAAGTCCTGCATACATCTTTCCGTACTGTACTGCTGAACGCTGTGCAGCCATCAAGTTCATCAAACCTACCGGAAGTGTCTTTAATTCTGGTTCCGTTAACAGCGTCATAGAGATAATGTATTCATTCCAGAATGCAAGGAAGTTGAATAAAATAATTGTGATAATACTTGGTTTTGCCATTGGAATGATAATCTGAACCATGGTTCTGAAATATCCGGCGCCATCTACATAAGCTGCCTCTTCATAATCTTTTGCCAAAGATTTAAAGTATCCTGACAGAAGATAAATCGTGAATGGCAACGCGGTCGCCGCATATACTACCGCCAGTACAAATAGATTATTCATCAAGAATGTATCTCCGAACATCTGATAAAGGAATGCGTCACCTTTATTCAACATAAGGAAAATCGGAACGACAATGTAGTTTACATTAATGAATAATCCTGCCATAAATAATACGTTCCAGAATTTGCTTGTCTTAAACTTAAATCTTGCAAGAACATAGGATGCCGGCAATGCAACAATAATCAGAATAAAAAGTGCAAGCGCTGTTACAATTAAGGAGTTCAGCATATAAGACCCCATATTTGCGCTTTCCCATGCATCGACAAAGTTCTGTAAATGGATTCCTTTTGGAAGAGCCCATGGATTACGGTAAAATTCTGCATTTTCCTTGATAGATGCCATAAACACCCAGAATACAGGAACAATAATTGTAATCGCTAGAAGGACAAGCGGAATATAAATAAAAAACTTCGCAAGTTTTGATGTCTCGTTAATATTTCCTTTGTGTTTCCTGTGCATTTTTCTACCTCCTTAAAATTCGATTTCTTCACGCTTTGTAACAACATTTAAGATGCCGGCCAAAGCAAACGAGAAGATAAATACAACAGAACCAATTGCCATACCATAGCCATATGAGGAGTTTGTATAAGCTTCCTGATACATATAACTCAAGAATACATGAGACGCCCCGTCCGGTCCGCCGTTTGTCATTGCTTTTACAAACAAGAAACTCATGTTAATTGTACTGATAATGAAGAACGTAAGTGTTGTTCTGATATTGGTCCATATAAGCGGCAATGTGATTGAGAAAAACTGTTTGATTTTTCCCGCGCCTTCAAGCGCTGCAGACTCATAAAGACTTTCCGGAACATTTGCCATACTTGCCATATACATAACCATATAATATCCGATAGCCTGCCAAATCATCGCGATTACGATACTGTAGATGACAAGCTGCTGGTCTCCAAGCCAGAGAATCGGATTCTCCGCACCTTTCGCTCCTCGGAACAAATTCAAAATAGAGTTTAATAATCCCTGGTTCGGGTCATAAATTGCTGAGAATATCGCACTGATGATAACTACAGATAAGATATTCGGAATATAGAAAACAACGCGGAAGAAGTTCTGTCCCTTGATTTTCTCCCTTGTTAAAATTGCCGCAAATATCAGTGAAAATGCAAACGTAAATACTGTCACAAGCACAATCAATAGAATTGTGTTCTGGAATGACTGATAGAATGCTTCACTCTTAAATAATGTTTTGAAGTTCTGGAATCCTACAAATGTCTTCTCTGCTGTATATCCGCCCCATTTATACATGGACATTCGGAATACATCGATTGTAGGAATAATCATAAATACTATGAACAAAATAATAGCCGGAGCTACACAGAAGAATATAAATCGCCCTCTACCCTTTTCTCTTTTCATTGATTCATCTCCTATCTCAATTACAAGTCCTTTCAATGAAAACAGCCGGCACATCGAAAAGTCAGCGCCGGCTGTTATGTTCATTCACTATGTTCTAATAGTTCATTTATTCTGCTTATTTCTTTAATGCGCCTCTGAAAGCATCGCTTGCTTCTTTAAACTCTTTCTCGTACTGTTCCTGAGTCTTGTCTCCGGATACTAAAGAGTTTACAGGGTCAAAGAATGCTCCTCTTGTTGTAAGACCTTCTACCGGGTCAGTTGTTGCGAATGCATCCAATACAGCAACTGCACCTGTGTCGTAGATTGTGTAGTAAGTCTGAGCATCGCCTTCTAATTTTTCAGACATTCCAGCGATTGGCTGAACTGCTCCACCTTCTGTTGCGAAGATTTCTGCTGCTTTATCTGAATATAAGAATGCGATAAATTCTTTACCAAGTTCCTGGTTCTTAGCTTCTTTTGGCATCCATGTCTGCTCGAAGAATGAGTAAGAAGCTCTCTCTCCGCCTTCTTTAATTGCAGGGAGCGCTGTGAATCCCCATTCAAATCCTTCTGCACGTGGTGCTTCTGCCATCTCGCCGATTACCCAGTTACCATTTGGCATGAAGAGTGCTTTGTTGTCTAATACTAACTGCTGGTTTTTCTGGAAGTTGTCATCGTTTGCATTAGCCGGTGTTGTTTTTTCTGTGTATGTAGCTAATTTTGCGATGATATCAAATACCTGTTTTGCTTCCGGTGTATCCCAGATTCCTTCTTCATACTGAAGAGCCTTTGTGAAGTTTTCTTCACCCATTGACTCATGGAGTAATGCGTAGAAGAATGCGTCAAAATATCCTGTTGTAGGGTATGTAAATAAAGCGATTCCTTCTGCTTTTGCTTTATCTCCTAATGCCCACATCTCATCCCAAGTTGTTGGAACTGTCCAGCCTTTTTCTTCAAACAAACCTTTGTTGTAGAATAAACCGCATGGACCATAGAACATTGGCATTAAGTATGTTTTTCCATCTCCGTAAGGATTCGTAATTGTGTTCTCTGTAAATCCTGGAAGAATCTTCTCTCCTACCGTTACTTCTTCTCCAGGTACTTTCATCTCAAGAACATCTGTTAAATCTGCTAAGTTGTTGTCTCTGATGAATGTCTCTGTCATACCTGCTTCCGCACCAACTGCACGCATAACAACGTCTGGATAGTTACCAGCCTTCATGTTCGGTGTAATCACGTCTTCCAAGTTCTTATCGATTGTAAGCTCTACTTTTACACCTTCATGGCTTTCTTCGAATGCAGCAACTACTTTTTCCCACATTGCTTTTCCGTATGCTGTCTCTGCTACGGCAACTTTTACTGTTTTTCCGTCTTCTTTCTTGTCGCTGCCGCCTTCTTTGTCTTTAGAACCGCAAGCTGCAAGACTGAGTGTCATAACGCCTGCAAGTGCAAGACATACTAACTTTTTCATTTTCATTTGGCTTCCTCCTCTTATTCTGGACGGCCTGTCCCTTTGTCATACTATGAGCATACTCCAACCTACTACTCTTTTCAAGTGTTATTTTGCTCTATTTTTTAGATATATTGCGTTCAATAACATTTTCAACAATATGACTAATTCCCGGCCTCTTCTACTGCCTCTCCAGCCTCTTCCGTCTGCCGCACCTTCGCTATACTTGCGACTTTTTCGTCTTTGTGCAAATTGATTAATTTGACACCGGAAGTGATTCTTCCAAGCTTAGAAATACCGGCGCATTCCATGCGGATGATAATTCCCTCTGTGTTAATCATCATAATCTCATCGTCATCATTGACCGCTTTCATTCCGACTACGTTTCCCGTCTTTTCTGTAATCTTATAGCATTTGACACCTTTACCGCCACGATTCTGTACCGTAAATTCGTTCATGTCTGTCAGCTTGCCCATTCCTTTTTCGGATGCAACAAGAAGATAATCTCCCTGGCAGCTCAACTGCATGCCAATCACTTCATCGCTATCGCTCAGGTTCATGCCCCGCACACCCATGGAAGTTCTTCCTGTTGAACGAACGTCCGACTCTTTGAAACGGATACACTGTCCGTATTTTGTTACGAGAAGAATATCTTTCTGATTATCTGTCGTCTTCACCTCAATCAATTCGTCGTCTTCCCGAAGTGTAATGGCCGCAAGACCTGTCTTTCTCACATTGGCGTAATCTGTAATCGGCGTTTTCTTTACAAGGCCTTTCTTTGTCGCCATGAAGAGATATTCGCCTTCCACATACTCTTCCAGCGGAATGACTGCGGTAATCTTCTCCTCCGGCATGAGCTGCAGCAGGTTGATAATCGCAGTTCCCCTCGCTGTTCTTGACGCTTCCGGAATCTCATATGCCTTCATGCGGTATACTCTTCCCGTATTGGTAAAGAACATGACGTAATGATGCGTATTGGTCATAAAGAGTTCTTCGATATAGTCGTCTTCCAACGTCTGCATTCCTTTGACTCCCTTGCCTCCACGATTCTGACTCTTAAATGTATCGACGGACATTCTCTTGATGTAGCCCATCTTTGTCATCGTGATAACAACCTCTTCCTGCGGAATCAGGTCTTCCATGGAGATATCAAATTCATCAAAACCGATAGAAGTTCTTCTCTCATCACCGTATTTATCACAGATGACAAGAATCTCTTCTTTGATAACGCCAAGAAGAAGCTTCCTGTCTGCAAGAATGGCTTTTAACTCTCCGATTCTCTTCATCAGCTCCGCATACTCGTTCTCAAGCTTCTCACGTTCCAGACCGGTCAGTGCACGAAGTCTCATATCAACGATTGCCTGTGCCTGTACTTCCGACAAACCGAATCGTTCCATCAATTCTTTCTTGGCTGCCTGCACATTTGCAGAACCACGAATGATTTTAATGACTTCGTCAATGTTGTCGAGCGCAATGAGTAAGCCTTCCAAAATGTGTGCTCTCTCTTCTGCCTTATTCAGTTCGTATTTTGTTCTTCTTGTCACAACCTCTTCCTGATGAAGCAGATAATACTTCAGCATTTCCAGGAGATTCATGACTCTTGGCTCATTGTTGACAAGGGCAAGCATAATGACGCCAAACGTATCCTGCATCTGGGTATGCTTATATAACTGATTCAGAATCACATTTGCATTGACATCCCGGCGAAGCTCGATACAGATTCTCATTCCTTCGCGATTGGACTGGTCGCTCAAGTCAGTGATTCCGTCAATCTTCTTGTCGCGTACCAACTCTGCAATCTTCTCAATCAGTCTTGCCTTATTCACCATGTACGGAAGTTCTGTCACTACAATCCTGCTCTTTCCGTTTGCCATCGGCTCGATATCGGTCACAGCGCGCACACGAATTTTTCCGCGTCCTGTCCGATAAGCCTCTTCGATTCCTCTTGTTCCGAGAATCATAGCCCCTGTCGGGAAATCCGGACCTTTCACAATCTGGAGAATCTCCTCGATTGTCGTCTCCCCGTTCTCTTCTATCTGGTCATCGATGATTTTGACAACCGCATGAATTACTTCTTTCAAGTTATGCGGCGGAATGTTTGTCGCCATGCCGACAGCGATACCGGAAGTTCCGTTCACAAGAAGATTCGGGAATCTTGCCGGAAGTACGGCAGGCTCCTTCTCCGTCTCGTCAAAGTTTGGTGTAAAATCTACCGTATCTTTCCCGATGTCAGCGGTAAGCTCCATGGAAATTTTGCTCATGCGCGCCTCTGTGTAACGCATGGCAGCGGCGCCGTCTCCATCTACGGAACCAAAGTTTCCATGACCGTCTACGAGCGGGTATCTTGTAGACCATTCCTGCGCCATATTTACGAGAGCCCCGTAAATAGAGCTGTCTCCATGCGGATGATATTTACCCATCGTATCACCGACGATACGCGCGCATTTACGATGCGGCTTGTCAGGTCCGTTATTCAATTCAATCATGGAGTAGAGAATCCTACGCTGCACCGGCTTCAATCCATCCCTTACATCCGGGAGGGCGCGGGAAGCGATAACGCTCATCGCATAATCGATATACGATTTTTCCATCGTCTTCTTTAAGTCCACTTCATGGACTTTGTCAAAAATATTGTCTTCCATTTTTTACTCCCTCCTAAATGTCCAGATTCTGTACATATTTTGCATTTTCTTCGATAAATTCACGTCTCGGTTCTACCTTATCTCCCATCAAGGTTGTGAAAGTAAGGTCAAGTTCCGAGGAAGTCTCCTCATCCATTGTCACACGAAGAAGTACGCGGTGTTCCGGGTCCATTGTCGTCTCCCAGAGCTGGTCTGCATCCATCTCTCCAAGACCTTTATATCGCTGAATCTTGTTATTCCCATCACGACCAACTTCTCTGAGAATGGCATCCAGTTCTTCGTCGCTGTATGCATACCATACCTTCTTGTTCTTCTCCAGCTTATAGAGAGGCGGCTGCGCCAAATATACATAGCCCTCCTTGATGAGTTCCGGCATGAAACGATACAGGAAAGTCAATAGCAGCGTACTGATATGCGCGCCGTCTACATCGGCATCGGTCATGATAATAATCTTGTGATATCTCAATTTTGAAATGTCGAAATCATCGTGGATACCCGTACCAAACGCTGTAATCATGGCTTTAATCTCATTGTTTGCATAGATTTTATCCAGTCTTGCCTTCTCTACGTTGAGAATCTTGCCTCGAAGCGGCAAAATGGCCTGGGTTGCCCGGTCTCTCGCCGTCTTGGCAGAACCGCCGGCAGAATCTCCCTCTACGATGTAAATCTCACAATTCGCAGGGTCTTTATCCGAACAGTCTGCCAGTTTTCCAGGAAGAGACATACCTTCAAGCGCTGACTTTCTTCTCGTCAAATCTCTTGCTTTTCTCGCAGCTTCCCTTGCACGCTGTGCCATAACCGACTTCTCTACTGTCAGTTTTGCAACCGAAGGATTCTGCTCCAGGAAAATCTCAAGCTGATTGCTGACGATGTTATCGACGGCTCCCCTTGCCTCACTGTTTCCGAGTTTCTGTTTCGTCTGTCCTTCGAACTGCGGGTCTTCGATTTTCACACTGATGATGGCAGTCAAACCTTCACGAATGTCTTCACCGGATAAATTCGGCTCATTATCCTTGAGCAATTTATTCTTTCTCGCATAATCGTTGAATGTTTTTGTCAGGGCATTACGGAATCCCACGACATGAGTTCCTCCTTCCGGAGTCGTAATGTTATTGACAAATCCATACGTATTATCACTGTAAGAATCGTTGTGCTGCATGGCAACTTCTACGATAACCCCGTCTTTCTCACCTTCACAGTAAATGATAGACTCATATAACGGCGTTTTACTCTTGTTCAAATACTGGACAAATTCCTTGATTCCACCTTCATAGTGGAACGTCTTTTCGATTCTCTCTTCCGGACGTTCATCAGACAGAACAATCTTAAGCCCCTTTGTCAAGAATGCCATCTCTCTTAGACGCTGTTTCAATACATCATAGTCAAACACCGTCTCTTCGAAAATCTCGTCATCCGGAAGAAACGTAACCTTTGTACCGGATTTTCCAGGCTCACAAGTATCTACGATATCCAGCTTATAGCACACTTTTCCTCTCTCATAGCGCTGTTTATATACTTTGCCTTCTTTGTAAATTTCAACCTCCAGCCATGTGGAAAGCGCATTCACTACAGAAGCTCCTACCCCATGAAGTCCGCCGGATACTTTGTAGCCTCCGCCGCCGAATTTTCCGCCGGCATGAAGGACTGTAAATACAACTTCTACCGCTGGAAGCCCTGTCTTATGGTTGATGCCTACCGGAATACCACGTCCATTATCGATAACCGTAATGGAATTATCCGGATTGATGGATACATAAATCGTATCACAATAACCTGCAAGCGCTTCATCCACCGCATTGTCAACGATTTCATAAACGAGGTGATGAAGACCCCTTGATGATGTACTGCCAATATACATTCCCGGTCTTTTTCTAACCGCTTCCAGACCTTCCAGTATTTGGATTTGGTCAGCGCCGTATTCTGCATTCACTTCTGTATTCACTTCTGTACTCATATGAATCCTCCTAATTTTCCTTGTTTACGTGTCCGTTGTTTACATAAAATACTTTATTCACCGCGAATCGACGGTTCACAAAATCATCGACTCCCGTACATGTTACAATTGTCTGAATATTCCCAATTGTGTCCAAAAGGGCATGTTGCCTGTTTTTATCCAATTCGGATAATACGTCATCTAACAGCAAAACCGGCTCGTCTTTTATGAGCTTCTTCACAAGTTCAATCTCGGAAAGCTTCAGCGATAATGCCGCAGTTCTTTGCTGCCCTTGAGAACCGAATTTGCGGATATCCAAGTCTCCCACTCTAAAACATATATCGTCACGATGCGGTCCTACGGACGTACTCTTCATCCGAATATCCCGCTCTCGGTTCTTCTCGATGACGTCCAACAGGTCTGCATCTCCATTGCTCTTCTCATAAGACAGAGACAAGCGCTCTTTCCCGCCTGTCAGTCCCTCATGTACCGACGCAATCATTTCATTCAGTCTGTCAAGAAAGATTTCGCGCCGCTCTATCACTCGTCTCCCATATTCCGCAAGCTGCATATCCCATACTTCCAGCGTCGGCAGTAAATCCTCCCGATTATAGATATCTTTCAAAAGCCGGTTCCGCTGATTGATAATCCGGTTATAATTCGCCAGGTCGTTCAAGTACAGTTTATCAAGCTGCGCCAGTTCCAAATCCACGAACCTACGCCTCTCGGACGGTCCGTTTTTTATAATATTCAAATCTTCCGGCGAAAAAAACACCAGATGAATGACTCCGAACAACTCGCTGGCCTTTCGAATCGGCATCTTGTTGATTGCGATTCCCTTCGGACTGTTTTTCTTTAAATGCATATCAATCTTGAATTCCACATGATTTTTCTCAATGACGGTCTCAATATGAGCTTCATCATGTCCAAACTGAATCATATCCCTGTCTTTTGTTCCCCTGTGTGACTTCGTTGTTCCGGAAAGATAGATTGCTTCCAGAATATTCGTCTTTCCCTGTGCGTTGTCGCCGTAAAAAATGTTGGTTGCATCATCAAAATCAAGACTTAACAAATCATAATTTCTGAAATTCTTTAGCTTTAAAGATTTAATTATCATACATGCACCAACTATTCTTCGATTCTGATTTCTTCTCCGTCAAATGTAACGACGTCTCCGCCGTATAATTTTCTTCCGCGTCTTGTATCAATCTCTCCGTTGACTTTTACAAGCCCGTCCTGAATCACTTCTTTCGCCTCGACGCCGGACTCCACAAGCCCAGCCGCTTTCAAGGCCTGCCCTAATTTAATAAATTCTTCTCTTAACTTAATTTTTTCCATGTCTACACCACCGCGTTAAAATTTACCGGTAAAATCAGGTAAATATAACTTTCCTTTTCATCTCTGATAAAACAAGGCGCTTTCGCGTTTGTCAAGTAAATATCAATTTCTTCATCGTCAATGACACGAAGCGCATCAATCAAGAATTTCGGATTGAAGCCAATAAGCAAATCTTTTCCTTCCTTCGTGATGAAAATTTCTTCATTCATAGAACCAAGCTGGGACTGTATTTTTAACTCCATAGAACCATCCCCGATATGGATGATAATCGGTTTCTTATCGCCTTCTTTGACAAGAAGCGTCGCTCTGTCGATACAGCTTAACATTTCTTTCTTGTTGATGGTAACTTTTGTCTCATAGTCGCTGGACAACATCTGGTCGATTCTGAAATATTCTCCTTCAATCAGTCTTGATACGACGACTGTCTGGTCAAATTCAAATACAATGTGATTTGACGTGAAATAAATACAAACCTTGCTTTCCGCCTCTCCCGATAAAATCTTGCTTACTTCAATCAATGTCTTTCCAGGAACAATTACCTTCTTGTTCTCGTAAGCAGAAGAGAGCTCAACCTTGCGGATGGAAATGCGGTGTCCGTCCAGGGCGACCAATTTTAGAATATTTTCATTGATTTCAAACAATTCTCCTGTCATCAGCTTGTTACTATCATGGTCCGATATTGTAAAAATCGTCTGACGTATTATTTCTTTTAGTGTAAACTGCGAAAGTTCCACTGGATTTTCTTTTTCGATGTAAGGGAGATAAGAAAATTCTTCTCCTGATTTTCCTGAAATATTAAATTTTGCTTTTTCACATGTAATCAAAGTCTGTAAATTTGCCTGTGTTTCAATGACAACCTCATTATCCGGAAGCTTTCGAACAATTTCAGAAAAGATTTTTGCGTCAATAGCAATCAATCCTTTTTCACGAATCTCTCCGGGAACTACAGTTTCGATTCCAAGTTCCATGTCGTTTGCTGTGAACTTGATAATATTAGTTGTTGCGTCAATCAAAATACATTCCAGGATAGGCATTGTTGTTTTTGAAGGTACTGCTTTGGAAACAATGCTGACTCCTTTTACTAAGTCTGATTTGTTGCAGATGATTTTCATATAGTCTTAACTCCTTTCGAACCAGTTCATAGTGCTAAAGTTATGCGCGTTTTGAATAAATATTATAAAAGTTATCCGCCGTAGTAGCCGTAGGGGCTGTGGATAAGTGGATAAGTCCAAAAAAGCCCATACTTACGGGCTTTTTCGCTTTGGATAAGTATGTTCATAACTATGTTATAAATTGTGAAAAAACGTCCCCCTATTTGGGATAACTTTTAAAGTGGATTCAATTTCTTCTTAATAATATCCACAGTGTTGCTTAAAGTCTCGTTTTCGGTAAGCTCCTGGCGGATTTTATCCACACCATGGTTGATTGTGGAATGGTCTCGGCCGCCGAGGATAATTCCGATGGATTTCAGCGGAATGTCAATCATTGTGCGGCAAAGGTACATTGCAATCTGCCGGGGAACAGTGATTTCTGAGTTACGTTTGCTGCTTTTTAAGTCGGCAACTGTCAAATTAAAGTGTTCCGCAACGACTTCTATAATTAAATCGGCGGTTAAAGGACGCTGCTCATTTGGAGAAATAATGTCCTTTAAAGCTTCCATTGCCAGAGGAATATCGATTGGCTTGGCGGAATTATAGTTCAGTTTATAGAGGGCAATCAATTTATTCAAAGACCCCTCTAATTCACGAATATTTGATTTTACGGTTGTTGCGATATAGTCGATAACATCGTTCGGAATATTGTATACCTGCAAGTTATCCAATTCGATTTTCTTCTGGAGAATCGCCATTCTTGTCTCGTAATCCGGTGCAGTAATATCGGCGATGAGCCCCCATTCGAAGCGGGTTTTCAGTCGTGCTTCCAATGTTTCAAAGTCTTTCGGAGGCTTATCACTGGACAGGATAATCTGCTTTCCGGACACATGAAGGTGGTTAAATGTATGGAAAAATTCTTCCTGCGTACTTTCTTTTCCTATGATAAACTGAACGTCATCGATTAAAAGAACGTCGATATTACGGTACTTGTCGCGGAACGAAGTGATGGTGGATTCGTTGCCGCTTCGTCCGCTTTTGATTGCTTCGATTAGTTCATTGGTGAAGGTTTCACTCGTTACATAAAGTACTTTTTTGCTCGGGTCCTGTTCTAATATAAAGTGTGCGATGGAGTGCATAAGGTGAGTTTTCCCCAGTCCAACGCCTCCGTATAAGAACAGTGGATTGTAAACTTCTCCCGGAGATTCCGCAACCGCGAGAGAAGCAGCGTGGGCGAACTGATTGTTTTTGCCGACCACAAATGTGTCAAAAGTATACTTATGATTCAAATTTGCCTGCTCAATAATCGTTTTTATTCTGTTATTTTCTTCCTTTTTCTCTTCTGTTACAATATCGTCTTCACAAATGAATTCTATTTCATACTCTTCATCGGTAACTTCTGCGATACATACATGCAAAGGAAGGAGATATTTATGTTTAATATGGTCAATACTCGCCTTTAAATCGCATAAAATATAGACAGTATTATTTTTTACTTCGTGTACTTTCAGCGGTTTTATCCATGTATTAAAGGACACGTTTGTCAGACCATACTCCACTTTTAATTTTTCGATAATTTCATTCCACTTTTGTTCAACGATATTCATGTGATAACTCCTGATTCTTCTTAGTAATTGTTATTTTCCTGCATCATTGCATCATTTTTTCAACGTAAAATTAAGCATAGTCCACCCACTATGCGCAATTATATACAATATATTCTACATCAGAATTAATATTTAAGCAATGGAAAATAGTGTGGATAACTTTTTTAAACACTTAAAAAGCCTTAAAAATGGGGATTTTTAAGTGGAAAATAAATCCTATCAACATAGAATTAACACAAAATCCCCGAATTATCCCCATAGTTATCCCCATAGTGTGGATAACGTGTGCAAAAACTGTGGATTGAGTTTGGAAAACTATTTTTTGTAAATTTTCTTCAACAAAATAGCAGGTTTTGCTTGACGTATGGGCATTTTGTATCTATAATTAAAAGCGATGTCTTTAAAAGAAACATGCACATTTTATATAAACTTAAGGAGGTGGATATCAATGAAAATGACATTCCAACCAAAGAAGAGATCTAGAGCGAAAGTTCATGGATTCAGAGCAAGAATGAGTACTGCTGGTGGAAGAAAAGTTTTAGCAGCCAGAAGAGCAAAAGGAAGAAAAGTATTATCAGCTTAGGCCGCATCTATGTGGCCTTTTCTTCTATTCAAAATATGTGAATACATATGCTCATAATATGGGAGATGAAAGATGAAATTTTCCGAATCTTTGAAGAAGAATCGAGATTTTCAGCGTGTATACCGGCGCGGAAAATCTTATGCAAACAAATATCTGGTTATGTACGTTACGGAGAATCAGGAAGAGAAGAACCGGATTGGAATCTCCGTAAGTAAAAAAGTAGGAAATAGTGTAGTACGGCACAGAATCACACGATTGATAAGAGAGAGCTACAGACTACAAGAAGAGAATTTCAAAAGTGGATATCATATTGTAATCATTGCAAGGGCAAATTCTAAGGATAAACCTTACAGAGACATTGAGAGTGCCCTCATCCACTTGGCAAAGCTTCATAATATATATGAAAAACATTAAGGTAAGATGGAGATGGATTGATGAAACATGTACTTATTGCCATGATAAAGTTTTATAGAAAGTATTTATCGGGTATGAAAGTAAGAACTCATTGTATTTATTACCCGACATGCTCCCAGTATGGCCTGGAAGCCATCGAGAAATATGGGGCGCTTAAGGGTGGTCTTTTAACGCTGTGGAGAATTGTGCGTTGCAATCCGTTTTCAAAGGGGGGCTATGACCCGGTACCGTAACACTATTAGGAGGAACAAATATGGAAGGTGTGTTATTAACACAATCAACAACACCGATTATCGGACAGATTGCCTGGTTACTCGGTCACTTGATGAACGGTATTTACAATGTACTGAATGATTTATTCGGAGTTCAGAACATTGGATGGTGTATCGTTGGATTTACAATCGTTATCTATACACTGTTGTTACCGTTAACAATTAAACAGCAGAAATTTTCGAAAATGATGTCTGCGATGAACCCTGAGCTTCAGGCGATTCAGAAAAAATACAAAAATAAAAGAGACCAGGCGTCTATGCTTAAGATGCAGGAAGAGACGCAGCTTGTCTATGAAAAATACGGAACATCACCGATGGGTGGATGTGGTTCAATGTTAATCCAGTTCCCTATTTTGTTAGGTCTTTGGAAAGTAATTCAGAATATTCCTGCTTATGTAGGTGGAATTTACGCAGAGTATCAGCCGCTTGCAGAGCAGATTATGGCAACAGACGGTTATCAGAAGATTATGGAGAAGATTGGTTCAGCAGCGCCGATTCTCATTAACCCGAAGGCATTTGATTATACAAAAACGAACACAATTATTGACGTACTGTATAAAGCGACAGATAGCACATGGGATACTTTGGTAGACAAGTTCCCGGATTTGACACATTTAATCACACAGACACAGGATACAGTCCATGGATTCAATACATTCTTTGGCGTTAACATGGCGGAGACACCGCAGGCAATGTTGATGAATGGATTCAAGACAGGAGCGGTTATCTTAATTATCGGAGCTCTTTTAATTCCGGTACTTGCAGGTTTGACACAGTGGATTAGTATTAAACTTACACCACAGGCAGCAGCTCAGGGTGAAGAGAATAATCAGATGGCAAGCCAGATGAAGATGATGAACATCATGATGCCAATGCTTTCCGTATTCATGTGTTTCACACTTCAGGCCGGTGTCGGTATCTACTGGATTGTAAGTGCGATTGTAAGATGTATCCAGCAGTTGGCGGTTAATAAACATTTATCTAAGATTCCGGTCAACGACATGATTGAGAAAAACATGGAAAAGGCCAAGAAGAAACGTGAGAAGAAGGGCGTTTCCGCAGAAAACATCAACAAGATGGCTCAAAGAAATGTAAGAAATATCGAAGAGCCGAAAGTATTGTCCTCACAGGAAAAGGATGAGAAACTGAAAAAAGCCGCAGAAGCGAATAAGAATGCAAAACCTGGAAGTCTTGCGGCAAAAGCAAATATGGTAAAGAACTTTAATGAGAATCACAAATAGTTAAGGGGGATTCAGAATGAATGAAGTTACAGTTTCAGCAAAAACATTAGATGATGCGATTACTGAAGCTCTGATTCAGTTAGGCGCAACAAGCGATATGGTTGAATATGAAGTTATCGAAAAAGGAAGCGCCGGATTTTTCGGAATCGGAAGCAAACAGGCCGTTGTAAAAGCTTGGAAGAAGAAAGTGGAAGAGCCTGTTGTGGAGAAGCCAAAGAAAGAATTTGTTAAGAAGGAATCCGTAAAAAAAGAATATGAGAAGAAGGATTTCGAAAAAAGAGAATATGTAAAGAAAGAAGCTCCGGCGAAAGAGCATCAGGCTTTGGGCAAAGTGGAAGAGCATACAATCAAAGCTTGCGAAGTGTTCTTAAAAGACGTATTGCAGGCAATGGGAATGGAAGTACAGATTACTTCTTCTATTGATAGCGAAGGTGCGCTTAACATTAACATGGAAGGTGAGAATATGGGAATTCTCATCGGTAAAAGAGGACAGACACTGGATTCTTTACAGTACTTAACAAATCGTATTGCCAATAAGAATCAGGATGAATATGTTCGCGTGAAGTTAGATACAGAGAACTATCGTCAGAGAAGAAAAGAAACATTGGAGAATCTTGCAAAAAATATTGCATATAAAGTCAAGAGAACAAAGAAACCAGTTTCTCTGGAGCCAATGAATCCGTATGAGAGAAGAGTGATTCACTCAGCATTGCAGGGAGATAAATATGTTTCTACACACAGTGAAGGTGAAGAACCATACAGAAGAGTAGTAGTAACATTATCAAGAAGATATTAAGGTATGAAAATAAGGCGGCATCTTTTAGAAGAGGCTGCCTTTTTTGAAATATAGGATTGCTTTTGGAAAGGAAGATTTGTATGAAGAAAGATACCATTGCGGCAATCGCAACTGCGATGTCAAATTCTGGTATTGGAATTGTAAGAATTAGCGGAGCAGAATCTTTTGAAATTATTCAAAAAATATATAGAGGTAAAACGGAAAAAAACTTACAGGAGCAGAAAAGCCATACGATTCATTACGGTTATATTGCGGATGGAGAAGAGATTATCGACGAAGTGCTCGTGATGTTGATGCGGGGACCTCATAGTTTCACAGGGGAAGATACAGTAGAAATTGATTGTCATGGAGGTGTCTATGTAGTCAAGAGGATACTTGAGACCGTTATCAAGTATGGGGCAAGACCTGCAGAGCCGGGAGAATTTACGAAGAGAGCATTTTTGAATGGAAAAATGGATTTATCCCAGGCGGAGGCAGTGATTGATATTATTCATTCCAAAAACGAGTATGCATTAAAAAGTTCTGTCAGTCAGTTGAAAGGAGCGGTACATAAGAAGATTACAGAGATACGAAAAGAGATTCTGTATCATACTGCATTTATAGAAACCGCGTTGGATGACCCGGAGCATATTAGTGTGGATGGATATGGGGAACAATTAAGAGAAACAGTAGAAAAACTTCTGGAAGAAATCCACCAGTTGCTCATCACTTCAGATAATGGTAGAATGATGAAGGAAGGAATCCAGACTGTTATCGTCGGAAAACCAAATGCAGGAAAGTCATCACTGCTTAACGTATTGGTTGGAGAAGAACGAGCAATTGTAACGGATATCGAAGGAACAACGCGAGACGTCCTGGAGGAGCATATCCAGTTGCAGGGAATCAGTCTGAATATTATGGATACGGCAGGTATTCGGGAGACAAAAGATGTGGTGGAGAGAATCGGTGTAGATAAGGCGAAAAACCATGCGAACGAAGCCGATTTGATTATCTATGTCGTAGACGCATCCAGAGAGTTAGATGAGAACGACGCTGAAATTATAGAAATGATACAGGATAAGCAGGCAATCGTTCTCTTGAATAAGTCGGATTTAGATACGGTCGTAACAAAAGAAATGTTGGCACAAAAGATAGATAAGCCTATGATTCTGATTTCCGCAAAGGAAGAAGAAGGAATCCATGAATTGGAAGAAACGTTGAAACAGATGTTTTTCCATGGGGAGATTTCATTTAATGACGAGGTATATATTACAAATATTCGTCATAAAACAGCGTTGGCGGAAGCGGAAGAGAGCTTAAAAAAAGTAAGGATGAGTATTGACAGCGGGATGCCGGAGGACTTTTATTCCATCGATTTACTGGATGCATATGAGTCTCTCGGAAGCATTACCGGAGAAACGATAGGAGAAGATTTGGTAAATGAAATATTCAGCAAATTCTGTATGGGAAAATAAAGATGAATATGATGTAGTTGTTATCGGGGCAGGACATGCAGGGTGTGAAGCGGCGCTTGCTTCAGCCCGTCTTGGTCTGAAGACGATTGTATTTACAGTGAGTATTAATAGTGTGGCGTTGATGCCTTGTAACCCGAATATTGGAGGAACGTCCAAAGGGCATCTCGTAAAAGAAATTGACGCTCTGGGCGGAGAGATGGGAAAAGTAATCGACCGGACATTTATTCAGTCGAAGATGTTAAACCGTTCCAAGGGACCGGCAGTACATTCGCTTCGGGCTCAGGCAGATAAGGCGGAATACAGTCGGGTGATGAGAGAAGTTCTGGAGAATCAGGAAAATCTGGAATTAAAGCAGGCAGAAGTGACGGATATTCTTACGGAAGAAGGAAGAGTAACAGGAGTACAGACATATTCCGGTGCGATTTACCGTTGCAAGGCAGTGATTCTGTGTACGGGAACATATTTAAAGGCAAGGTGTGTCTACGGTGATGTCAGCAACGAGACAGGGCCGGACGGACTTCAGGCGGCCAATTATCTGACAGAGTCTTTGAAGTCTCTGGGAATTGAAATGTACCGTTTTAAAACAGGAACACCAGCGCGAATTGATAAGCGTTCCATTGATTTTAGCAAAATGGAAGAACAGTTTGGAGACGAGAGAATTACGCCATTTTCCTTTACGACGAATCCGGAAGACATCCAGATTGACCAGGTATCATGCTGGCTGACATATACGAATAAAACGACGCACGAGATTATTCGGAAAAACTTGGACCGTTCACCGCTGTTTTCTGGTATGATAGAGGGAACAGGACCTAGATACTGTCCGTCTATAGAGGACAAAGTTGTAAAATTTTCTGACAAGGAAAGACATCAAGTGTTTGTAGAGCCGGAAGGACTGCACACAAATGAGATGTATATTGGAGGAATGTCAAGCTCTTTACCGGAAGACGTGCAATATGAAATGTATCGAAGCGTACCGGGATTAGAGCATGCAAAGATTGTGAAAAATGCGTATGCAATCGAATATGACTGTATCGATGCGCGGCAGCTTTATCCGACTTTGGAATTTAAGAACATTGACGGACTCTATAGCGGAGGACAGTTTAACGGAAGTTCCGGTTATGAGGAAGCGGCAGCGCAAGGATTGATTGCCGGAATCAATGCGGCATTAAAAATATTAGGAAGAAATCAGATTGTCATTGACCGTTCGCAGGGATATATTGGAGTTTTGATTGATGACCTGGTGACAAAAGAAAGTCATGAACCGTATCGAATGATGACATCCAGAGCAGAGTACCGGCTCTTACTTCGTCAGGATAATGCGGACCAACGTTTGACGGAAATCGGCTATGAAGTAGGATTGATTGATGAAAAACGATATTTGCATTTGAAAGAAAAGGAAGAACAAATTCAAAAAGAAATAGAACGTCTGCAGCATGTGAATGTAGGAACAAGCGAGGCAGTGCAAGGCTTATTAGAAAAGTATGAGAGTACGCCGTTAAATTCCGGAATCACTCTTGCAGAATTGATTCGTCGGCCGGAACTGGACTATGATGCGCTTGCTCCGATTGATGAGGAGAGACCGGAGTTATCGGATGAAGTGACAGAACAGGTAAATATCAATATCAAGTATGATGGTTATATTAGCCGTCAGTTGAAACAAGTGGAACAATTTAAGAAATTAGAGACGAAGAGAATACCGGACAGCATCGATTATGATGATGTGAAAAGTCTGAGAATTGAGGCAGTGCAGAAACTGAAACAGTATCGACCGATTTCAATCGGACAGGCTTCCAGAATCTCCGGCGTGTCTCCGGCAGATATCTCGGTACTGCTTGTATATATGGAACAATGGGGTAAAAACAATGAGTAAATTATTTGAAGAGAAACTTTCGGCAATCGGAATTACGTTAGATGAAAAGCAGAAGCAGCAGTTTTATGAATTCTATGAAATCTTAGTAGAATGGAATAAAGTGATGAATCTGACAGGAATTACAGAATATGAAGAAGTCAATGAAAAGCATTTTGTTGACAGTTTATCAATTATAAAAGCAGTAGACTTGACGAAAGTAGAAACTGTGATTGATGTTGGAACGGGAGCAGGATTTCCAGGGATTCCATTGAAGATAGCATTTCCACATCTGAACATTGTCCTTCTTGATTCATTAAATAAGAGAATAAAATTTCTCGATGCAGTAATCGAAAAACTTGGTTTGGTAGAAATACGAACCATCCATGGAAGAGCGGAAGACTATGCAAAGCAGGCGGAGTATAGGGAACAATTTGATTTGTGTGTGTCAAGAGCGGTAGCAAACTTGGCCACTTTATCCGAATATTGTCTGCCGTATGTAAAGGTTGGAGGAATGTTTGTACCATATAAGTCCGGAGAGATTGATGAAGAGGTATCGGCAGCAAAGAAAGCAACTCATATCTTGGGTGGGAAACTTCAAGATGTGATGAAGTTCCAATTGCCGGGAACAGAGATTGGCCGTTCTTTTGTAAAAATTGAAAAGGTACAAAATACAAGTAAAAAATATCCAAGAAAGGCAGGATTACCGGCAAAAGAACCATTGGGATAATGTTTCACGTGAAACATTATAATATGAGAAAGAGTTAAAAGAAAATCTGCAGTAGTCTCATTATAAACACGCTGATTTATGAGATTGTTGTGGATTTTTCTATTTTCAGTTTTGAATTATAATATCAGGTAAGCGTGTGAGCGGTCACATAATAGGAGCTAAATGTTTCACGTGAAACATTTAGTGGGTTGTTTTGAAAATTAATATGGATATGATAATAAAAAATTATGTTTCACGTGAAACATTTGTAGAATTGTGAAACGAAAAATGATATAATGTCCTTATGTGTCATGTAACAATAAAAAATTGTATGGTTAGACACATAAAAAGAAAGGGGATAGCATAGTGGAAAGAATAATTGCCATTGCTAATCAAAAAGGTGGGGTTGGGAAGACAACCACATCCATTAACCTATCTGCATGTTTAGCAGAACTTGGAAAGAAAGTGTTAGCTGTCGATATGGACCCGCAAGGCAACATGACGAGCGGTCTTGGGATTGATAAGAACAACGTGGAGTATACCGTATATGACTTGATTATAGGAGAAGCGGGGATTGAAAATGTTGTGTGCAAAGAGGCGTTGGAAAATCTGGATGTCTTACCCGCAAATGTAGACCTTTCGGCAGCAGAGATTGAATTGATAGGCGTGGAAAATAAGGAATATATTATTAGAGATGAAGTAAATAAGATAAAAGAAAATTATGACTATATTATTATCGATTGTCCGCCTTCATTGAGTATGCTTACAATTAATGCAATGACTACTGCAGATACAGTTCTCGTACCGATTCAATGTGAGTATTATGCATTGGAAGGGTTAAGTCAGTTGATTCATACAATCGACCTTGTAAAAGAAAGACTGAATCCAAAGCTTGAGATGGAGGGAGTCGTATTTACGATGTATGATGCAAGAACAAATCTGTCACTTCAAGTTGTGGAGAATGTCAAAGAAAATTTAAACAAATCAATTTACAAAACAATCATACCGAGAAATATCCGTCTGGCAGAAGCTCCGAGTCATGGAATGCCGATTAATCTGTATGACCCGAAGTCAGCAGGGGCAGAAAATTACAGATTGTTGGCAGAGGAAGTAATTCATAAAGGAGAAGAAGAATGGCAGTAAAACGCGGTGGATTGGGAAAAGGATTAGATAGTCTGATTCCTGATAAAAAGGTAAATAAAGAAACTACAGTAGAAAAGCAAAAAGAAAAAGCTGTAAAAAGCGGCGAGCAGATGATGAAGCTTTCCATGATTGAACCAAACCGGGAACAACCGAGAAGGATGTTCGAAGAAGATTCTCTGTTGGAACTGGCAGATTCCATCAAACAATTTGGCGTATTGCAGCCTCTTCTTGTCCGCAAAAAAGGAGATTATTACGAGATTATTGCCGGTGAGAGAAGATGGCGCGCTGCAAAGCTTGTAGGGATGAAAGAAATTCCGGTAATCATCAGGGAATATACAGAACAGCAAGCGGTGGAAATTGCACTCATCGAAAATATTCAGAGAGAAAACTTAAACCCAATCGAGGAGGCAATGGCGTTCAAAAGACTGTTAGAAGAATTTTCTTTAAAACAGGATGAAATTGCTGAAAGAGTCTCGAAGAGCAGAACGGCGGTAACTAACTCGATGCGTCTGTTAAAACTGGATAATAGAGTGCAGCAAATGATTGTAGACGATATGATTTCTACCGGACATGCGCGTACTCTTCTTGCGATAGAAGACGGGGAAGAGCAATATATGCTGGCAAATAAAATCTTTGATGAGAAGTTAAGCGTTCGCGAGACTGAGAAATTAATCAAAGAATTAAAGAAGCCTAAAAAGGAAAAAGAAAAAACTGTCATCAAGAATGATTTCATTTACAGAGATAGTGAAGAAAAACTAAAATCCATGATGGGAACAAAGGTCAGCGTACATAACAAAGCAAATGGAAAAGGTAAAATCGAAATCGAATACTATTCTGAAAAAGAATTTGAACGACTATTTGAATTATTAATGACGGTCAAAGAGGTATAAATTATGGACAGCGGAATATTAAAGAGTCTTGGAATTGACCCGGCATATATCTTCATGATTATGTTCTTGCTAATAGCGCTTCTGTTCGTGCTTTTGATTAGCATTAATATGAAATATAATCGCCTGAAAATGAGCTATAATTCATTTATGAAGGGAAAAGATGGAAAAACATTAGAAAAAAGTTTTAATGAGAAATTCAAAGAGATTGATGCGACGATTGCAATGGTAAAACAAAATCGTCAGGATATTAAAACGATTTTCAAAAAGATGGAAGCATGTTACTGTAAAGTGGGAATTGTAAAATATGATGCATTCAATGAAATGGGAGGCAAATTGAGTTTTGCATTGACGATGTTGGATGCAAAAAATAATGGGTATATTATTAATATCCTGCACAGTACGGATGGCTGTTATGCATATGCAAAAGAAATCGTAAAAGGCCAAAGCTATATTGAACTTGGCGAAGAAGAAATTGAATCGCTGGAAAAAGCAATTTACCAAGAAACAAATGGAATAAAAATCAGAGGAATCAAATAAAATTATTGGAGGAAGATAAAATGTTAGATATTAAATTTTTGAGAAGCAATCCGGAGATTGTAAAACAGAATATTAAAAATAAATTTCAGGATAGCAAATTACCACTTGTAGATGAGGTAATCGAGCTTGACTTGAGAAACAGAGAAATCAAACAGGAAGTAGAAGCGCTTCGCGCAAACAAAAATCAGATTTCTAAAAAAATCGGCGCTTGCATGGCACAAGGTAAAAAGGAAGAAGCAGAAGAGTATAAGAGACAGGTGGCTGCAAATGCAGATAGAATAGAAGAATTATCCGCTGAAGAAAAGGAAGTAGAAGAAAAGATTAAAACAATCATGATGACAATTCCGAATATCATCGACCCATCCGTACCAATTGGAAAAGACGATAGTGAAAATGTGGAATTAGAAAAATTCGGCGAGCCGGTAGTCCCGGAATTCGAAGTTCCATATCACACAGAGATTATGGCAAAATTCAATGGAATTGATTTAGACGCGGCTGGTAAAGTTGCAGGACAGGGCTTCTATTACCTCATGGGAGATATCGCGAGATTACATTCGGCAGTAATTTCCTATGCCCGCGATTTCATGATTGATAGAGGATTTACTTACTGCATTCCTCCGTACATGATTCGAAGCAATGTCGTGACAGGTGTTATGAGTTTCGCGGAAATGGATTCCATGATGTATAAAATTGAAGGGGAAGACCTCTACTTAATCGGTACAAGTGAACACTCCATGATTGGAAAATTCATCGATACATTAAATGATGAAGAAAAACTTCCATATACGCTTACAAGTTATTCACCTTGCTTCCGTAAAGAAAAAGGTTCTCATGGAATTGAAGAACGTGGAGTATACCGTATTCATCAGTTCGAAAAACAGGAAATGATTGTCGTATGTAAACCGGAAGACAGTATGGAATGGTATGAAAAAATGTGGAAGAATACCGTAGATTTATTCCGCTCTCTGGATATTCCGGTTCGCACATTAGAATGCTGCTCTGGAGACCTTGCAGATTTGAAAGTAAAATCTGTTGACGTAGAAGCATGGTCACCAAGACAGAAAAAATATTTCGAAGTAGGAAGCTGCTCAAATCTCGGAGATGCGCAGGCAAGAAGACTTGGAATCCGCGTGAAAGGAAAAGACGGAAAATACTTTGCACACACGTTAAACAATACAGTAGTAGCTCCGCCTAGAATGTTAATCGCATTCCTTGAGAACAATCTTCAGGCAGACGGAAGCGTAAAAATTCCAGAAGCATTGAGACCATACATGGGCGGGAAAACGGAAATCAGATAATAAAAGGTGGAAAAAGAGTGCACGAATATTTAGAATCCATCGGTTTTTCCGGATTAAACACGAGAAAACAATTAAAAAGTCTGCTTTCGGATGTTCAGGAATCCTATGACTACGAGGAAGTCGTATCTTCTGTCAATGATATGGATTTGTGTGAATTCCGAAAAGAATATGGAGAAGAAATCGGAATCTCCATATTCGGCGGACAAGATGAATACAGTGAATTTGAAAGAGAATATTATGTTCCATATTTTTGCGGAAGAGGAATCACTTCGTATTCTGATGTGACGGTGGAACGCCACATGGAGAGACAGATGTATGTGGGAATCTGCGAAGACCCAAAAATCGGGATTACACTGATATTTCATTTGCAGAATATGATGGAATACGAGAAAAGAAAATCTTCCGGAACGATGAAGAAAAATTCGACAACGATTACACTCTCTGGATTGTCAAATGGAGGAACGATTTTATTTCCAATTCAAAAAACAGAGAAGGAAGAACAGGAGGTTTTGGAAGAATCCAGAAACCGAATGATGCTTCTAAGCGCCGCGAGAAATGGGGACCAGGATGCGCGGGAAACGCTTACGATGGAAGATATGAATCTCTATTCAAAAGTAAGCAAACGCCTTGTAAAAGAGGATGTTCTGAGTCTTGTGGATACTTATATTATGCCTTATGGCGTGGAGTGCGACTGCTATTCCATTCTGGGAATTATCACCGCAATACGAGAGAGCCGGAATGATTTGACAGGAGAAGAACTCTATATTTTTACATTGGATATCAACGAATTGGGATTCGATGTTTGCATACCGAAACGTCAAGTATTTGGAGAACCGGAAGTGGGACGAAGATTCAAAGGCAATATATGGCTGCAGGGGAAAATTAATTTTTAATCGATATTCTTTGAAGACAGACAGGATACAAGAAAATACTTCACAACATCTATGTTTTATGATAGAATATAGATGTTGTGAAGAGAGAGGTTCCCTTAGTGAAATGGATATAACAAGTGCCGATTAAGGAGAAACTACAATCATTGTAATTAACAGCTTCAAAAGAGCTGATAATTAGATAAAGGCTGCCATGATTAAAAGATAGAGAACATTGTGTTTTCAAGGGGAAATGGCATTTTGTCTCGTTAGTTAAATGGATATAACAGGGTCCTCCTAAGGGCTTGTTGGAGCAATCGCCCAACACTAAAAATTTTATATACGTCCATGTACCTCAGCAGGATAGAGGGTTCGCCTCCTAAGGTTGCGTTACAACGGCCACCTCAAAAAAAACTAAATAAGGGATT
>CAJJYZ010000031.1 GCA_905197485.1 uncultured Lachnospiraceae bacterium
TGTGGCAAAAGTCAGTAAAATCAAGTGTTTTCAGTTTGCTCAGCAGACACTAATTAAGATTATGTCTTACTTGCGATTATATATTGTTGAGTAAGATATATTTTTGGGAAAATACGATATGGGGGATGAGAGAAATGTCTGAAAATGTTCAGGTTACAATGAATCAGGAAGCTGATTTGTCACAGCTTGCGAATCTGACTAGAAGAGAACTGAAGGAGCTGGAAGAGAAAGAAAAAACTCCAATACAGAAAATAATAGAAGTGATTATCATGGTGCTTCCGCTCATATGTGGGGGAGCTGCATTATTGGAATATCTTTTGATTCCAAATCCGATAATGAATAAAAATCCGATGTATTATGTGTATGTGTTGGTATTTTTTATGTGCGTTTATGCTTGTTGTGGTATTATGGCAGCTATTAATAAGTGGAAGGGAAGTAAAGTTTTTTATGAAAAAGTACGTTATGTAGCTCCACTGTGTTCAGTATTGTTTTTGCTTTTAAGCATATATGATTATTTGACATTGAAGACTGGAATACTTACACAACCTTTTGTACCTTGTATGAACTTCATTATCAATGGATTTGTAGCAGATTATATGAAGTTAATAGAATGTACGCTTCATACGCTTAAGTTATTGATGATTGGTTATTGTATCGGGGTTAGTCTTGGTCTTATTACAGGGATTACTTGTGGATATTCCAAAAAAGTTCGGTATTGGGTAGACCCGATTATTAAATTCTTAGGACCGATTCCTACCTCAACATGGATTCCGGTTATCATGGTAGTTGCAAGTTCACTCTTTGCTGGAGCTGTATTTATTATTGCGCTTGGTTCCTGGTTTGCAGTTACGGTTGCATCGCTTACAGGAATCTCAAATGTGGATAGAGAGTTTTTTGATGCGGCAAGGACATTGGGAGCAAGTAAAAGACAGCTTGTTTTCCGCGTGGCAATACCACATGCTATGCCATCCATTCTTCAAGGATGTACTCAGGCAATGAGTTCTTCTTGTGTTGCGCTTATGATTGCGGAGATGCTTGGTGTAAAGGCTGGACTTGGATGGTATATGACATGGCAGACAGGCTGGGCAAGTTATGATAAAGTCTTTGCGGCATTGTTTGTAATCTGCCTGATATTTACTTTGGTTACGAAGGTACTTGAAAGAATTAAACGTCACGTATTGCGTTGGCAGAATGGAGCAGAGAAATAATGAATGATAAGAAAGTTGTACTAGAACTTGATAAAGTAAGCAAGGTTTTTGCAAAAGTAGAAAGTGATGAAGTAACACATGCCTTATATAATGTGAACACAACGATGCAGAGTGGAGAATTCATTTCTCTGGTAGGTCCGTCCGGCTGTGGGAAATCAACGATTCTTCGTCTGGTAGCAGGACTGATTACGCCGACTATCGGAAAGGTAACTGTAGATGGTAAGGAAATTGAAGGTCCGGAACCGAATCGTGGAATGGTATTTCAAAAACCAACACTATTTCCTTGGCTTACGGTAGAAAAGAATATCGGATTTAGTCTGGAAATGCAGGGAAAATTAAAAGGGAATGAAGATAAAGTACAAAGAATGTTGAAGGTTATTGGGTTAGAACAGTTTAAAGATGATTACCCGGCACAACTATCGGGAGGAATGGCACAGCGTGTTGCATTAGTACGCTCTCTGATTAATGAACCGGAGATTCTTCTTCTGGATGAGCCATTGGGGGCTTTGGATGCGTTCACCCGTATGAATATGCAGGATGAGATTCTGAATATGTGGATGGAGACAAAGCAATTGGCATTGATGGTAACACACGATGTAGATGAGGCTATTTACATGGGGACACGTGTTCTTGTGATGGATGCAAATCCGGGGCGTATTGTTGCGGATATTAAGATTGATGAAACGTTTCCGCGTGACCGCTCATCCGCCCGGTTTGTGGAATACCGAAATGAGATATTAAACAAGCTTCATTTTGGTGGGAAACACGATTAATTCATTGGGTTTTTAAAATCGTTTTATGATTTTAAGAATAAAATACTAAAGGAGAGATGTAAAGATGAAAAGAAAAGTTTTAGCAGCACTACTGGTTGTGGCTATGTCATGCAGCGTGATGGCATGTGCTAAGCCACAGGAAGACAAAAAATCGATTGCCGGTGACACAAACAATGATGGTCAGGTCGACATGGGAACAGAAGACGATGTCGAGGTAAACAAGGAGAACGCAGATAAGCATATGAACTCTTACGAGGCTTCTACATCCGGAAAATGGGAAGCAATGTTCACGCCGATGGATATCGAGGGACGTGCGATTGATATGGCAGACTTTGACCTTACACCGACACCGGAAGAACTTGAAGCGATGAAAAAAGAGCCTGCTTACGGAGAAAAAGTACTCTACTATATGGCAGACGGATGTACAGCAGGACCTACTGTTGCGGCACATCTTGGTTACTATGAGGAAGCGGGACTTGAGTCAGAGGGAGTAAAAGGTAACTCTTACACAGAAGCTCTTGGTGCAGGACAGGCTACAGTGGCAGTAGGACATATTGCTACAATGCTTGTTCCGATTACAAATCAGGTTGACCTTACATTTACAGGCGGAGCGCATATCGGATGTAAATCATTATATGTTCTTGCGGACAGTGAATACGAGACAACAGAGGATTTAAAAGGAACAACGATTTCTGCTCCGAACGGAATCGGTAAATCAGACTATAACATTACTTGTTTATTACTTGATGCAGATGGAATAGACCCAAAAAAAGACGTAACAATTTCAGCAGTTACTGCAGATGCATGTATTACAGCCATGACAAATGGAGAGATTTCCGCAGCCCTTCTTTCAGATACATTTGCTTACAGCATGGTAAAAGATGGTACTCTGAAATGTGTACGTTCTCTTTTAGATGAAGACTTTGCTGATGAAAACTGCTGTATGATTGCTATGAATCGTACTTTTACGAAGGAGAATCCTGTAATTTCCAAGAAGATTACGCAGGCTGTTCAGAAAGCACACGCATATATGCGTGATAACCCGGAAGAAGCTACAAAGATGTTGATTGAACAGGGATGGAATGGTGGAGACTATGACATGAATGTTATGCTTAACAATTCACTTCAGTTTGGTCTGGACCAGGATTTCACAGAAGTTTCACTTAGAGATGTTGTCGAAAAATATGTGAAGCTTGGACTTATTGAAAGTATGGATGATGTGGATGAGATTATGAAATTAGCATGGACTCCGGTTTTAGATTAGTTGGAAATTTTCTTCATATAACATCAAAAATTCCCATTGAAATATTCAGTGGGAATTTTTCGGTATAGCAATATAGAAATAAGATTATGTGATAAAAAGGGAAAAGACAATGGAAAGTAAAAGAAATTTGATTTTTGCAGGGGTAGAGGTGATGCATGCATTATGCCTGATTTTAATCGTGAAAGTGATAGCCCCAGTATGTGATGGAATGGTGGAGACAGCGGTAGGAAAGCAAGTACCGATGAAATGCCATTATGCAAGTGTTGTATTATTGTTTTTAGGAGCGCTGCTTCTTGTGAATGCCATCCTTTGTGCGGTGAGAAAAGAAATGGTGGTATGTGGGACAATGACGATAGTTATTTGCATACTTACATTTTTGACATTGAATGCATCTGTTGGAGTCGGTATTTGTATGAATCCGGAAATGGCATGTAATTTTACAGCTCCATTTGTTAAAGTCCTTGGGGTGATTGGGATTTTGATTGGTGGTATGTCTATCTATTTTGGGGTAAAGCAGACAAAATAAACGTTAGAGGTTTGGGAATGAAAAAGGATAAAAAATTAAGCGCTCTGGATATGGCAGTTCAGAATTTGAAAGCGAAGAAATTCCGTACAGGATTTATGATGTTTTTTGTGATTTTGATGTCGGCAACGGTATTTTTCAGTACGGTTTTGATGAACAATTTAGAGCAGGGAATTCGAAGTACGACAGAAAGAGCGGGGGCGGATGTAATTGTAATTCCGGATGAAGGGACAGAAGATATCCGCAATTCATTGTTTGCAGGTACTCCATGCTCTATATTTTTTGACAGGGAATGGAAGGAGTATGTAGAGAAAGTAAATGGCGTAGAAAGAGTATCGGAACAATTATATGTGGGAACACTTTCAGCATCTTGCTGCGACCTTCCGGTACAGATGATTGCGTTTGAGCCTGAAACAGATTTTGTTGTACAGCCTTGGCTAAAGAATCAAAATGCGGTGAAGCTTGAAAAGGGACAGGTTTTAGTTGGAAATGCAGTTGAAGCAGAACCTGGAGAAACGATACAATTTTATTCAACAGAGTTTGAAGTCGCAGGGAAATTGGAAAGAACAGGAATGGGGTATGACAGTTCTGTTTTTATGACATTTGATACGCTTTATGAATTGAAAAATTCGGAAACGGCACAGACCAACTTACCGATGGATGAGATAGAAGATAAGATTTCTATGTTGATGGTTGATATTGACGATAGCATTCAAGATATGGATTTGATTCATTTGCGATTGGATATTGCAAAATGCGGTCCAAAAGGTGAAAAAATGTATGCGGGTACGACAGACGACCTTTTGAATGGTATTTCGGAGCAGGTGAAGAAGTTGTCGAGCTATGGTAATATTTTGGCGTATATTTCACTCGTTTCTACGGCTCTTGCTCTCATCAGTATTTTTGTTTTAACTATCAATGAGAGACGATATGAGTTCGGAGTTTTGTATGCAATGGGAGCGAAGAAGAGTCAGATGAGAAACATTATTTTGTGGGAAGCCTTGATAATTAGTGGAATAGGAGGTGTTTTTGGTACATTTGCAACGTATGGTATTGTTGTTGCTTTTAAAGATATTATTAGTATCAGGCTTGATATACCTTATCTGGATATGAGTCTGGTACAAATTGTGCCAGTGGCAGGACTCTGTATTGTGCTCGCTCTTACGATGGGAGTGGCGGCAGCGCTATGTTCTGCTTACCAAATTAGTAGGGGTGAAGTGTATCGTTTGCTTAGGGAGAATGAATAGATGATAAGAGTTGAGAATTTGACAAGAGAGTTTAAAAGAAACGGAAAAGATTTTGATGCAGTGCACCAAATATCGCTGGAAGTAAAAAAAGGAGAATTCGTGGCGATTACTGGACATTCTGGAAGCGGAAAAACAACGCTTTTTAATATGATTGCCGGTTTAATTGAACCAACTTCGGGAGAAATCTACATTGATGATTCGAAAATTACCGGTATGAGAGAGAATGAGAAGGCAATATTCCGCAATCACAACATGGGATATGTTCTCCAAGGACAAAGTTTGCTAAATAATTTTACAATTTTGGACAACATTTGTATGCCGGCCTATTTGTCTTCAAGTGTAGTTGGGTTTCAGGAGAGAGCTTTGGAACTTTTGGCGCAAATTGGATTGGAAGAGTTGGCGAATGAGTATCCAATGAATCTGTCGGGAGGAGAGATTCGAAGAGTTGCGATTATTCGCGCGATGATTAATCATCCAAAGATTATATTAGCAGACGAACCTACGAGCAATCTGGACCCGGAGAACTCGCATAAAATAATGCAGATGCTTCGTGATATTAGTGAAGCAGGCACTACGGTGGTATTGAGTACGCATGAACTAGAGTATCTCAGTTACGTTGACACTGTATACAAGATGGAACATGGAGTTTTAAAAAGATAAAAAATGATAAAAAGGAAGTGAATGTCGTTTGAGATGTTGCTTCCCTTAATTTTTGAAATTACGCATTGTGTAGTTGACTGAAATGGGTTATAATATACACACAACGTGTAATGTGTGAAAGGTGGATGATAATATGGATTGCTGTAAAAAAATAAAAGAATTAAGAGAAAGTACCGGAATGAACAGAAGAGAGTTTTGCGAGTATTTCAATATTCCGTATCGGACGGTTACAGAATGGGAAAGGGATAACAGGCATGCGCCGGAATATGTGATTCGATTGTTGGAATACTATATTCGAATGGAGAAACTGACGAAAGAGAAGGCGGTGGAGAAGAGGAATGGATGATAAGTATGTAAAAGTTATAGGAGAAAAAGAGGAAAATGAAGAAGAACAGGAAATACTTTTGATAAATGAGGAAACAATTCGAAGTAAAATTTATAATATGCGTGGACAGAAAGTAATGTTAGATTTTGAACTTGCGGAAATTTATGGATATACAACGGCAAGATTTAATCAACAAGTGAAAAATAATATTGAGAAATTTGATGAAGATTTTATGTTTCAACTCAAAAAAGAGGAATTTGATAACTTGATGTCAAAAAAATTGATATCAAGTTGGGGTGGGCGTAGAAAGTTGCCGAATGCATTTACAGAACAAGGCATATATATGCTTATGACTGTGTTAAGGGGTGACTTGGCAACAAGGCAAAGTAAAGCTTTAATCCGTACCTTTAAGCAGATGAAGGATTATATTATTGAGAATCAGAATCTGATTGGTGAGCGGGAATATTTACAATTATCCATGCAAATATCAGAAAATATACATACTACTATGGAATTGCGTTCTGATTTGAATGAAGTAGAAGACCAGATGGCAGAAGTTATGGATAGTTTAAGTGATGTTGTAATTCATTCGGAATTGGCAGAAGTCATGAATGAATTTGGAGAGCCCCATATGAAACGCGGCTATTTGGTTTTGAATGGAAATCCTTTTAAAGCAGATGTAGTATATGACGAGATTTATAGACAGGCAAAGCAATCGATTTTTATTGTGGATAATTATATCGGATTGAAAACACTGGAAAAGTTAATCAATATTCAGAAGGGAGTTTCGGTATCCATATTTAGTGATAATCTTGCAAAGGGGCTTCGGAAAAATACATATATGGATTTCTGTAAGGAATATCCGAATCTGGATATTAAGATGTTCCGGTCAGGTGGGATTTTTCATGACCGGTATATTATTCTGGATTATGGAACGGATTATGAGAAAATATTTCTGTGCGGCTCTTCTTCAAAGGATGCGGGAGGACGAATTACATCTATTTTAGAAGACCCGGACCGCAAGAAGTATGATTCGATGATAAAAGAATTGCTGGAGCGGGAAACATTGATGTTAAAATAGCCGATATGAAACAAGTAATATATAACATCTCTTAGACATACATTAGAGTGAACAATAAGATTGCAGGGGGATGTTATGAAGGATTACAGTTTACAGGTGTTGGAACAGTATGACATAGAAGTGAATAGTACAAGACGGACAAGAGGGGCTGTTTTGTGTGATACGAACGAAGGGGTATTGCTTCTTTGTGAGGCGGGGGTATCGGATAAGAAAGCGCCGGCTCTGGAATGTCTGACGACACATTTGGTGCATCATGGTTATCCGCGTGTGGATAGTATGTTTCTCAACCGGGAAGGGGAATGGATTACGAAAGCGGAGGATGGAACCCGCTACATATTGAAACGCTGGTTTAACGGGCGTGAATGCGATGTGAAGAAAGATTCGGAAGTTCTGGAGGCGGTTAGAAACCTGGCTCGAATCCATAAGATGATGAGGCTTCCGGGAAAAGAAATGCAGGAATTTACGGGAAATGATACGAGAGAAGAGTTTGCCAGACATAACCGAGAGCTTCGTAAGGTGCGTACTTTCATTAGAAATCGAACCGCAAAAGGAGAGTTTGAACGGGTTGTCTTACAATCATTTGATTCGATGTATGAATGGGCGAAGATGGCAGAAGACAGGCTGCTGCACTCCCGGTATGAAGAACTTTTGGAGCAAAGCCATGAAGAAGGTTTGATGATTCATGGAGAATACAATTATCACAATGTGCTGATGACTGCAAAGGGGATGGCAACGACGAATTTCGAACATTTTGCAAATGATGTTCAGGTAGAAGATTTTTATTATTTTATACGAAAAATGATGGAGAAACATGAGTGGAGTGTAGAGCTTGCAAGGGCAATGATACGGGCATATCAGGAGATTCGGCCATTATCCGAAGATGAACTTGAATATATGGCAGTCCGGCTTTCCTATCCGGAGAAGTTCTGGAAAGTTGTAAATTCCTATTATCATTCCAACAAAGCATGGATTCCGGAGAAGAGTGTAGAGAAGCTTCGGACTGCCATTGCACAGACAGAGCAGAAGAAACGGCTTTTAAACAGTATATTTTCTTTTCATTTATAAAAGAGTAGTGTATAATAAGGGAGAAAAACGACAGGAGGTACGAAAGTATGAATTATCAGGAAGCGTATCAGAAATGGATGACAGATTCTTATTTTGATGAGAATACAAAAGAAGAATTGAAAGCAATCGCAGATGATGAGAATGAGAAAAAAGAACGTTTTTATAAGAATCTTGAGTTTGGAACAGCAGGATTGAGAGGAATTATCGGAGCGGGGACAAACCGTCTGAATATCTATACAGTAAGAAAAGCAACGCAAGGACTCGCAAATTATATTGTGAAAAACGGAGCGGAAGACAGGGGAGTTGCTATTGCATACGATTCCCGCCATATGTCTCCGGAATTTGCAGATGAAGCGGCTCTTTGCCTGGCTGCCAACGGAATCAAGGCGTATGTGTTTGACGCGCTCCGCCCGACGCCGGAATTATCTTTTGCAGTGAGAGAACTCCACTGTATCGCGGGAATTAACATTACGGCAAGCCATAATCCACCGGAATACAACGGATATAAAGTATATTGGGAAGATGGCGCGCAGATTACACCTCCGCACGACAAAGGAATCATGGCGGAAGTAGAGGCTGTGACAGACTATGCGACAGTAAAGACTATGGGGCTTTCCGAGGCAAAAGAAGCAGGATTATATGAGATAATCGGGGAAGCGATTGATGAAGCTTACATGAAAGCTTTAAAAGAGCAGGTGATTCATCAGGATGCAATCGATGCTATGAATAAGGAATTGAAAATCGTATACAGTCCGCTTCATGGTTCCGGAAACATACCGGTAAGAAGAGTTCTGAAGGAACTTGGGTTTGAGAACGTCTATGTAGTAAAAGAACAGGAACTTCCGGATGGGGATTTCCCGACGGTTTCTTATCCGAATCCGGAATCAAAAGAGGCGTTTGCACTTGGTCTTGAACTTGCAAAAGAAGTAGATGCAGACTTAATTCTTGCAACAGACCCGGATGCAGACAGACTTGGAGTATATGTGAAGGATACGAAGTCCGGTGAATACCAGGTGTTGACAGGAAATATGTCCGGATGCCTTCTTGCAGATTATGAGATTAGTCAGAGACAGGCGACAAAAGGACTCCCGGATGACGGATGTCTTGTGAAATCTATCGTAACATCGAATATGGCAGATGCGATTGCGAAAGCCTATGATGTGGAATTGATTGAAGTTTTGACCGGTTTCAAATACATCGGACAGAAGATTCTGGAATTTGAGCAGACAGGAAAAGGAACATATCTCTTTGGATTTGAGGAGAGCTACGGATGCCTGATTGGAACTTATGCGAGAGATAAGGATGCGATTGTGGCGACAATGGCGCTCTGTGAAGCGGCAGCGTATTACAAGACATTGGGCAAAACTCTTTGGGATGCCATGATTGATATGTTTGAAAAATATGGTTACTATAAGGACGATATCGAGTCCATTACGTTAAAGGGAATCGAAGGACTTGCCAAGATTCAGGAGATTCTTGAGACTTTGAGAAAAGAGCCGCCGACATCCTTTGGCGAGTATAAAGTGTTAAGAGCGAGAGACTATCAGGCAGACACGATTCAGAATCTTGAGACGGGTGATGTTGCTCCTACAGGGCTTCCAAGCTCTAATGTACTTTACTATGACCTGGAAGATGATGCGTGGGTTTGTGTAAGACCATCCGGTACGGAACCGAAGGTAAAACTCTATTACGGAGTGAAAGGAAACTCCTTGGAAGATGCGGAGTTAAAATCCAAAAAATTAGGAAAATTCGTTCTGGAAATGATAGATAAGATGTTATAAAAGCTTGACAAAAGGGCGCAAAATCGGTATAACAGTATTTAGAGCCGTCCGAAGAGATTGCTTGGAAGATAGAATCTGACATGATTTTATAGACACAATTAGAGGAGGTATATACCCATGAACAAAACAGAATTAATCGCAGCAGTTGCTGACAGTGCAGAATTATCAAAGAAAGACGCAGAGAAAGCTTTAAAAGCATTTGTTGATGTAGTTACAGGTGAACTGAAAAAAGGAGAGAAAGTTCAGTTAGTTGGTTTTGGTACATTTGAAGTAAGCGAAAGAGCAGCAAGAGAAGGAAGAAACCCACAGACAGGTAAGACAATGAAAATCGAAGCTTGCAAAGCACCGAAATTTAAAGCAGGAAAAGCTTTAAAAGATGCTGTAAACGAATAAGGAACAGTTTTGAATAGAGGACAGGATGTCCTCTATTTTTTCAAATTACAGGAGAGATGGAATCCTGTGTTGGGGAGGAAGATATGAGACTAGATAAGTTTTTAAAAGTTTCACGTTTAATTAAGAGAAGAACTGTGGCGAACGAAGCGTGTGATGCAGGAAGAGTTCTCGTGAACGGAACTGTGGCGAAGGCTTCGGTAAAGGTGAAAGTCGGAGATGTGATTGAGATTCAATTCGGAACGAAGAGCGTGAAAGTAGAAGTTCTGGATATTCAGGATACAACGAAGAAAGAAGAAGCAAAAGAATTGTTCCGTTATCTGTAGTTATCATAAATGTGGACACCCTTTCATATAATGAATAAGAAAAAGGAATCCTGAGGATAGGGAAAGGGTGTGTACATAGTTTGGAAGAGAGACAGGTGCCAAAGGCACATAAAATTGTGATTAATAATCGGAAGACCAGTGTTGTGACAGGAGTTCTGGATGTGTTGTCCTTTGACCTGAATGAGATTCTGTTGGAGACGGAACAAGGGATGCTGATGGTAAAAGGAACAGATATGCATGTGAATCGTCTGAGTCTGGAAAAGGGAGAAGTGGACCTCTCGGGAAGCATAGATAGTATTGCATATTCGGAAATTCATGCGAAAGGAAAGACAAGCGAGAATCTCATCGCAAAATTGTTCCGGTAAGTGAATGATTGGTCTGGAAAAAGAAGTTTCGATATTCGTCCACGCGGTATTTTCGGGAATGTCTGTGTATGGAGCTTATACCGGGATTCGGATAGTGAGAAGAATCTTTAAGCATACGATACGGATGATTTCGTTAGAGGATTTCCTTTTTTGGGTGGCGGTCAGCTTCTATCTTTTCATACAGATTTATGAAACGAGCAATGGAAGCGTGCGTTGGTTTTTTGTGCTGGGGGTGGCAGCTGGGATGATGAGTCTGGCGCTCTTTGTCCGGCTGATTGAGAAAATGTGGAAGAAAATCCGAAAAAGTGTTGATAAACAAGAGAAAACAAGCTAATATATCCCATATACCATGGGGTAATGTCAGCATAAAGAATCGATAAAAGAGGAAGATAAATGAAGGATATAAAAAAAAGAAAAGCGTATGAAAGACGCGGACAGCAGCTTCAGCATCACAAGAGAAGCATGTTGCTCGTTGTTTCGGCTCTTGCGCTTTTGATTATTGTTGTGACGGTCGATAGTTTTTCCCTTCGTGCCAAGAATATTTCCTATCAGAAGCAGGAGGCAGAATTGCGGGAACAGATTGAAGAAGAAGACCAGAGAGCGGAAGATATCGAAGAATTTGAAGAGTACGTAAAGACAGATGAATATGCGGAGGATAAGGCAAAAGAAAAATTAGGCCTTGTATATCCGAATGAGATTTTATTTAAAGCAGAATAGTGATAATACAAAAGATAGATTGCGGACGCAATCTATTTTTTTTTATAAGGAGAGAATAAATGAAAACAGAACATAATCCATATGTAGTGCAGATGGACAGGTTTGCAGAATCATTGCACCACTTATCCGATACATTTTTGAAGTTAGAAGAGAAGCGTGGAGAACTTACGCAGGCAGAAACGGAGAACATTTTCCTGGAGATTGATGAAAAAGTCTGTAAGGACTGTGAGAAACGGCATTGGTGTATGGGAGAGAATGCCATCTGTACCTATCAGATGATGTATGAGATTCTCTCGGCGGTGGAGGAGTCCGGTTTGGATTTGGACATGGAGATTAAGAAAAAGCTGCAGAAGAAATGCATTCAGGCGCCGAGATTTTTGAGAGAGACATTGGAAATTTTTCAAGGAGCAAAAAAAGACCTTCTGTTTAATAACCGGTTGGCACAGAACCGGGAAGGATGCGCCGTACAGCTGGATTCTTTTGCGAAAATGATTCGCCATGCGACGAGAGAATTGGATGCGGCCATTTTCTCGGATGAGGCGATGGAGAAGCGGATTCAGACGAGATTTTTAAAGATAGGAATCCGGCTGTTGAGCAGTGTTTTCCTTGTGACTCCGGAAGGTAAGTATGAAATTCATGTGACGGTGCGTTCCAAGAAGGGACAATGTGTGACAACGAAGGAATTGATTCGGAATCTTTCGGCGGCGGTTGGAAGAAAGATGGTTCCGGAAGAAGGGGAACGGCCGATTATCGGGCAGGAATATTGTACCGTTGTGACGATGGAAGGGCCGAAGTTTCATACGTTGCAAGGAGTGGCGAAGATAGGAAAAGGATGTGAGAAAATATCCGGGGATAACTTCTCTATGCTGGAGCTTCCGGGTGGAAAAAACGGGATGATTCTTTCGGATGGAATGGGCTCCGGGGAGAAAGCTTTCAAGGAAAGCGCAATGGTGGTGGAAATGCTGGAAGAACTGCTGACGGCAGGATTTCCGAAGGAGACGGCGATTCAGATGATGAATACGGCGCTTGTGATGGGAAGGGAAGAGATAAGGTTCTCGACCATCGATATGAGCGTGTTTGACCTGTATACCGGGAATTGTGAGTTCGTGAAAGCGGGAGCTTCGACTACATACATCAAACGGGGAGAGAAGGTAGAGCGCATCAGTTCCACGAGTCTTCCAATCGGAGTGGTGCAGCATTTAGAACTGGAGGCGACGAAGAAACAGCTGCAGACGGGAGATTTCGTGATTATGGTGACAGACGGAGTATTGGATTCGCTTCCGGTTGGAGAGCAAGACCTTCTGATGGAGATGATTATAGGAGGAACCAAAGGAAATAATCCAAAAGAGATGGCGCACTATATATTGGAACAGGTATTGGAGTGGACAGGAGAAGAGCCGTTGGACGACATGACGGTGGCAGCTGTCGGAATCTGGAAACTGGAAAAGTAGGAGGGAAGTCTTGCATTTTGAAAGGGAATTTTATATAGTGGAACTATAAAATGAGAAGGATTCAAGTACTATGGTGAAGAAAGTTGCCGCTTTCGCGGCGGAATATCAGATGTTAGAAAAAGGCGACAAGGTCATTGCGGGCATATCCGGTGGAGCAGACTCGGTATGCCTTCTTTTGATGTTGCTCGAATTACAGAAACAGATACCGTTTGAGGTGATAGTTGTCCACATCAATCATGGACTTCGGGGAGAAACGGCACGAAGAGATGAGGAGTTTGTGGAAAACTTATGCAGACAGTACCATCTTCCGATAGAAATCTGTCGGGAAGACGTAGAATTATTTGCTAAAAAAGGGAAACAATCTTTAGAGGAAGCAGGGAGAAACGTAAGAAGAGCGGCGTTTCAAAGAATACTGAAGAAATACGGAGGGACGAAAATTGCGCTGGCTCACCACAAAAATGATAATGCGGAGACACTTCTTATGAATCTTGCCAGAGGAAGCGGTTTGTCCGGTCTTGTAGGAATCCGTCCGGTGAGTGGAAAAACGATTCGACCGTTACTTTGTCTTACAAGGGCGGAGATTGAACAATTTCTCTTACAAAAAAACATGACGTATTGTGTGGATGAGACAAATGCTTCGAATGACTACACGAGAAATCGGATTCGTAACTGCATTTTACCTCTTCTGGAGACAGAAGTGAATGAAAAGGCTGTCGTTCATATGGCAGATACTGCAGGGCAGCTTTTAAAAGTGTACGAGTATATGGAGGAACAGGTGGAAACCTGTTATCAAAATAGTGTGAGGCGAGAGGGACATGGACTTTTGTTCGAAGAAGCACCGTATAAGGAGATGCCGGACGTGTTTCGGGGAATGATTTGGAAACGCATGATGAGAGAAGTGTCGGGGAAAGAACAGAATATACACAAGGCGCATATCGAAAGTTTGTCTGAACTGATGAAGAAACAGGTTGGACGCCAGGTGAATCTCCCGTATGGAATGCTGGCGGAACGGTGTTATGAGGGAGTCTGTATTTCGATGGAAAAGCAAAGGCAGAAAGAGGGAGAAACAGAGAGTGTGGACATTGATTTTCGACAAGACGGAAACATCCGGATAGGGAATCAGATTCTTTCTTACCGAACGGTAAATCAAATGGAAGAAAGAGATGTGTTACAGGAGGAAAAAGTCTACACGAAATACTTTGACTATGATATAATGAACTGTACGGTGACCGTTCGGACGAGAAGACCGGGAGACTACATTACCATTGATGGAGAGGGAAGAACGCAAAAATTGAAATCCTATTTTATCAATGAGAAGATTCCGCGTCAGGAAAGAGAGCGTCTGCTTCTTTTGGCAGAAGGAAGTCATGTTCTCTGGGTTATCGGTTATCGGAGAGGGCACGCATATCATGTGAAGCCTCATGCAGAGAAAATAATAGAAATTTCAATAAACAAAGGAGAAGAAAATCATGTCAGAAAAGATTAGAGTTATGATTCCAGAAGAAGAAGTGGATGCGAAGATTAAAGAATTGGGAGAGAGAATCAGCAAAGACTATGCAGGAAAACAAGTGCATCTCGTATGTATTTTAAAGGGAAGCGTATTTTTTACATGTGAACTTGCAAAAAGAATCACAGTGCCGGTATCTATGGATTTCATGAGCGTGAGCAGTTATGGTGATGGCACGACGTCCAGCGGTGTTGTTAGAATTTCAAAAGATTTGGATGAGACATTGGAAGGAAAAGATGTCATCGTAATCGAAGACATTATCGATTCCGGAAGAACACTTTCTTACCTTCTTGAAGTCTTGAAAGGAAGAAATCCGGCGAGCATGAAGCTTTGTACGCTTCTCGATAAACCGGACCGTCGTACGCATGAAGTATATGTGGACTACGTAGGATTTGAGATTCCGGATGAATTCGTAGTGGGATATGGTCTTGACTACGCGCAGAAATATAGAAATCTACCATACATCGGTGTAGTAGAAGGTGTGGAGTAGGAAGGAGTAACAAGAATTGAATAACAATAAGAATAAAGGCATAAGTGGATTTTCCCTTATGATGCTGGCGCTGATGTTTGTGCTGGTATGGTGGTCTTTGTCACAGAACTCGACAGGAAGACAGAGCTATACTTATAAAGAGATGAAAGCAGACATAGAAGACGGCAAAGTCATGGAGGCGGTGATTGCGCCGGATGCAGGAGGGACAACGGGAAAAATCGAACTGACAATGGATGATAACGAGCAGAAATCGCTCTATGTTGTAGATGTGGCAGAGGCGAAGGAACTGCTCGATAAGAAAGATATCGATTATGAGACTCTTGGGATTCCGAAGCAGAGCTGGTTTATGACAACCGGATTTCCGACGCTGATTACGGTGGGTTCTGTATTCTTGATTTTTATGCTGATGAATCGTCAAGGAGGCGGGGCAGGAGCAAAGGCTATGAATTTTGGGAAGAGCCGCGCGAAAATGAGTACGGACAAAGACCGGAAAATCACATTCGACCAGGTGGCGGGACTCCAGGAAGAGAAGGAAGACCTGGAAGAAATTGTGGATTTCTTGAAGTCGCCGAAGAAATATATTCAGGTCGGAGCCCGTATCCCGAAGGGAGTCCTTCTTGTGGGACCTCCGGGAACAGGTAAAACATTGCTTGCAAAAGCGGTAGCAGGAGAAGCGGGAGTTCCGTTTTTCTCGATTTCCGGTTCGGATTTCGTAGAGATGTTTGTCGGAGTCGGCGCTTCGCGTGTAAGAGACTTGTTTGAAGAAGCAAAGAAGAATGCGCCTTGTATCATTTTTATCGATGAGATTGATGCGGTCGCAAGAAGAAGAGGTACAGGACTTGGCGGTGGACATGACGAAAGAGAGCAGACGTTGAACCAGCTTCTCGTAGAGATGGATGGATTTGGCGTCAACGAAGGAATCATTGTAATGTCTGCAACAAACCGCGTGGATATTCTGGACCCGGCAATTCTGCGTCCGGGACGATTTGACCGTAAAGTCATGGTTGGAAGACCGGACGTAAAAGGTAGAGAAGAGATTCTCCGCGTTCATGCGAAAGGGAAACCGCTTGGCGACGATGTGAATCTGACACAGATTGCACAGACAACTGCAGGATTCACCGGAGCAGATTTAGAGAACCTTCTGAATGAGGCTGCAATTATTGCGGCAAAAGAAGACAGAGTATATGTACAGAATGACGATATCCGCAAAGCATTTGTGAAAGTCGGAATCGGAGCGGAGAAGAAGAGCCGTATTATTTCCGAGAAAGAAAAGAAAATTACAGCTTACCATGAAGCCGGTCATGCGATTTTGTTCCATGTGCTTCCGGATGTTGGACCGGTATACAGCGTTTCCATTATCCCGACGGGAAATGGAGCAGCGGGTTATACGATGCCGCTTCCTGAAAAGGATGAAATGTTTAACACAAAAGGAAAGATGCTGCAGGATATCACAGTCTCTCTCGGCGGACGTATCGCAGAGGAATTGATTTTTGATGATATTACAACGGGCGCTTCCCAGGATATCAAGCAGGCGACAGCTATGGCGAAATCCATGGTGACAAAGTTCGGTATGTCAGAGAAGCTTGGTCTGATTAATTATGACAATGACAGCGATGAAGTGTTTGTCGGACGGGATTTTGGTCATGCTTCCCGCGGATATGGCGAAGAAGTGGCTGATGAGATTGACAAAGAAGTGAAACGCATTATTGACGAGTGTTATCAGAGAGCGAAAAATATTATCGAACAGTATCAGTCCGTACTGCACGCTTGTGCGGATGCACTTTTAGAAAAAGAAAAGATTACAAAAGAAGAATTTGAAGTGCTATTTGAAAATGTCGTATCTGAAGCATAAAGGGAGAAATTATGAACAGACAGGCGTTATTTAGTGATGGAACTGCAGATTATATCTGTCCGGTTGAACCGATGGAGGGAGAGACGGTCTCTCTCCGGTTCCGTACTGCGAAAGATGATGTAGAGAAAGTAACAATTATATCCGGAAGTGAAAGAATCCCTATGGTGAAGTGTGAAACCATCGGGGATTTTGACTATTATCGCGGAGAAAAATGTCTCGGAAGTGAGACGTTTTATTATCAGTTTGAGATTGTGAGCGGCAATAAGCTCTGTTATTACAATAAATGCGGTGTCTCCGAACAAAATGTATATCGGTATTATTTTACGATTACTCCCGGATTTTCCACACCGGACTGGGCGAAGGGCGCGGTGATGTACCAGATTTTCGTGGACCGGTTTTGCAATGGGGACAAGAGTAATGATGTAGAAAGCGGAGAGTACATTTACATCGGAGAACCGGTTGTGAAGGTGGAAGATTGGAGTAAATATCCGGCTGCAATGGACGTGCGGGAATTTTATGGCGGAGACTTGCAGGGCGTGTGGAATAAGCTTGATTATCTGCAGGAACTGGGGATAGAAGTCATTTATTTCAATCCATTGTTCGTGTCCCCTTCGAATCATAAATATGACATTCAGGATTATGATTATATCGACCCGCATTACGGGGTGATTGTGGAAGATGGAGGCGAGCCGGTCGGCGGCAACGTGAAAAATAATATTCATGCGGGTATGTACCAGAAGCGTACGACAAATCTTGCGAATCTGGAGGCGAGCAATCAGTTTTTTGGACGTCTGGTGGAAGAGATTCATCGGCGCGGAATGCGCGTCATACTGGACGGTGTGTTTAATCATTGTGGCTCTTTTAATAAGTGGCTGGACCGAGAGCATATTTATGAGCGGCAGGCGGGTTATGAGAAAGGCGCTTATGTATCGAAGAACAGCCCGTATCATGATTTCTTTCACTTTACAGAGAACGAAGATTCGGATTGGCCGTATAATGGACACTATGATGGCTGGTGGGGACATGATACTCTGCCGAAACTGAATTACGAAGGTTCAGAGAAATTGGAAGAGTATATTCTTCAGATTGGACGAAAATGGGTATCACCGCCGTACAATGCAGATGGATGGAGACTGGATGTAGCGGCAGATTTGGGCTACAGTAACGAGTACAATCATCTTTTCTGGAAGAAATTCAGACAAGCGGTAAAAGAAGCGAACCCGGAAGCGATAATTCTGGCGGAACATTATGGAGACCCGGGAGAATGGCTTCGGGGTGATGAGTGGGATACGGTGATGAATTACGATGCCTTTATGGAGCCGGTGACATGGTTCCTGACGGGGATGGAAAAGCATAGCGATGAAGAGCGGCAGGAACTGTGGGGAAATGCACAATATTTCATAGATTCTATGAATCATCATATGGCGGCTATGAAGACGTCGTCGCTTCAGACCGCTATGAATGAGCTTTCCAATCACGACCATTCCAGATTCCTTACAAGAACAAACCATATGGTGGGACGGACTGCAACGTTAGGGCCGGAAGCCGCAAACGAATATGTCAGCATTCCGGTTATGAAGGAAGCGGTCGTCATGCAGATGACATGGGTAGGAGCTCCGACTATCTATTATGGAGATGAGGCGGGAGTATGTGGTTTCACAGACCCGGACAACAGACGAACATACCCATGGGGACAGGAACAGAAGGAATTGTTGGATTTCCATAAGGAAATGATACGGATTCATAAGTCGTATCAGGCGTTGAAGACAGGGTCGCTTCTGATGCTTTATGGAGAACAAGATATCCTTGCGTATGGAAGGTTTACGGCGGAGGAGCAGTTTGTGGTGATTATCAATAATCGAAGTGAACTCACGACGATTACGGTTCCGGTATGGCAGACGGGTCTTCCGAAGAAAGGGGCTATGAGACGGCTTATGTATACTTATGACGGAGGATATACGACGGAGCACGACGAATATCTGATACGAGATGGAGAGATTGTATTAAATATGGGAAAACATTCAGCGATTGTGCTGAAGGATTTTGAAATTTAGGGAATGAAGCTCGCGGCAATGAGATTAGTCTTTCAGATACCGCTCGCGCGGAGATTGCGCAATAGCACAATCTCCTTTACAAAATTAATGAAATAAAATTCTTGCATTTTATTTCGTGTTATGGTAAAATGTTAAATTGTTGGGACACATGTTTTGACATATGGATGGGTTCCCGAGTGGCCAAAGGGGGCAGACTGTAAATCTGTTAGCAACGCTTTCGGTGGTTCGAATCCACCTCCATCCATTTTGCCGCAGTGGCGGAACAGGCAGACGCACAGGACTTAAAATCCTGCGGGACTTATACTCCCGTACCGGTTCGATTCCGGTCTGCGGCAGTAAGAAAAAAAGTCTTGACAAGATGTCGATGTTTTGGTATTATATAAAATGTGCCAAAGATAAGGCGAGAAACAATAAGCCCAGATAGCTCAGTCGGTAGAGCAGAGGACTGAAAATCCTCGTGTCGCTGGTTCGATTCCGGCTCTGGGCATATTTCAAAAGATAATAGATTATGCGGGTGTAGTTCAATGGTAGAACACCAGCCTTCCAAGCTGGATACGTGGGTTCGATTCCCATCACCCGCTTTTTTCATGCCCGAAAATAAGGAATAGAAAACTGCTTCCAAGCACTATATCAAGAAGGTGCCGGAAGCAGTTTTTTATGTGCAGACGTATGGATTGCACACTTTCTGCACTGATGATATTTAAATTCGTGTTATTTAGATAATACTTCTGCGCCGTCTTCCGTAATCAATACCATATATTCTATCTGAGCGGACAGACCATCGTCTTCTGTGTATACGGTCCAGTCATTGTCTTCGTCTACGAAGAAGTCTGGACTTCCTTCATTAATCATAGGTTCGATTGTGAAAATCATTCCAGGGACAAGAACCATCTCCGTTCCTTTCGGAGTCACATAGCTTACGAAAGGGTCTTCATGAAATTCCAACCCGATTCCATGTCCTCCGATATCTTCTACGACAGAGTAGCCGTTGGCTTGCGCGTGTGAATTGATAGCGTCTGCGATATCCCCTAAATGTCCCCAAGGCTTCGCCTGTGCAAGACCGAGCTCTACGCATTCCTCTGTAACGCGGACGATTCGTTCTGCTCTTTCGGATAATTCGCCGATGGTAAACATACGGGAAGCGTCTGAGAAATAACCGTTTAAAATGGTGGAGACGTCTACGTTGATGATATCGCCTTCCTGGAGGATGATATTTTCATCCGGTATACCATGACACACTTCGTTGTTAATAGAAGTACATACGCTGCAAGGGAATCCTTCATAACCGAGCGGGGCGGGAATGCCGCCATGTTCTGTCGTGAAATCATACACAAGCTTATCGATTTCCGCTGTGCTCATTCCGGCGTGGATATGAGCGGCAACGTGGTCGAGAACGGCTGTGTTTAAATCAGCGCTTTTACGGATTTCTTCAATTTGTGCAGGTGTTTTGATAATATCTCTTGTTGGGACAATTTCTCCCTGTTCTTCCAACAACATTAACTTTTCATCCATTGCCATATGGCATTTTTTGTATTTCTTTCCGCTGCCGCACCAGCAGGCTTCGTTTCTTTCCATTTTATAACCTCCGATTTCCAAGCATATACATTTATTATATCATATTTTTGGTTGTTAGGACTAACAAAATGAGATATAATAAAGAGAATGTGAAAGACAAAAGGGGACAGATATATGTCATATACAGCGTTATATCGTAAATTCCGGCCGGGAGAGTTTGAGAACGTCAAAGGTCAGGACCATATTGTGACAACATTAAAAAATCAAATTAAGGCAGAACGTATCGGACATGCATATCTTTTTTGCGGAACAAGGGGAACGGGAAAGACGACGGTTGCGAAGATATTTGCCAAGGCGGTGAATTGTCAGCATCCGGTGGACGGAAGCCCTTGCGGGGAATGTGAGATGTGCAAAGCGATTGCTGCGGGAGCATCCATGAATGTGATTGAGATTGACGCGGCATCCAACAATGGTGTGGACAATATCCGAGAGATTCGGGAAGAGGTGGCATACCGTCCGACGAATGGAAAGTACAAGGTGTATATCATTGATGAGGTGCATATGCTTTCTATCGGCGCGTTCAATGCGTTGTTAAAAACGTTGGAGGAACCGCCGGAGTATGTGATTTTTATTTTGGCGACAACGGAAGCCCATAAGATTCCGATTACGATTCTTTCGAGATGCCAAAGATATGATTTCAAAAGAATCTCCATCGATACGATTGTAGATAGGTTGAAAGAGTTGATGGAGAAAGAACAAGTGGAAGTGGAGGAGCGGGCTATCCGCTATGTGGCTAAGGCGGCAGACGGTTCTATGCGAGACGCGCTGAGTCTTTTGGACCAATGCATTGCATTTTATCTTGGACAGAAATTGACGTATGACCATGTATTGGAAGTGCTTGGAGCGGTGGATACCGATGTATTCAGCAAGCTGCTTCGACAGATTTTGGCGAGAAATGTCTCTGCGGTATTGGAGACGGTGGAAGAGCTTGTCATGCAAGGACGGGAACTGACGCAATTAACCAATGATTTCACATGGTATCTGCGGAATTTGCTTCTTGCGAAGAGTTCTGATAATATGGAAGATGTATTAGACGTCTCTGCGGAGAATCTGCAGCAGTTGAAGGAAGAGGCGGATATGGTAGAAGCGGAGACTTTATTCCGTTATATCCGTATTTTTTCGGAGCTTTCCAATCAGATGCGCTATGCGGTGCAGAAACGAATTCTTCTGGAAGTGGCGCTGATTAAATTATGCAGGCCGCAGATGGAGACAACGCAGGATTCGCTTGTGGACAGAGTGCGGGTGCTGGAAGAGAAGATGGAGTCGGGAGACTTTGTGAATACTGTACAGGATACTCCGGTATCTGTGGAGCATAAGGAAGAGAGAGTCCCGAAGGAAAAACCGAAGTTGGAGAAGGCGATTCCGGAAGATATCCGGGAAGTTGTGAAGAATTTCCGCATGATTGTAAATGAAGCCGGAGGTCTTTTGAAAGGGTATCTGAAAGCGGCAAGGCTGAGCCTTGGAGGGGATGACAGGCTTCTGATTGTGCTTCCGGATGAGTTGTCGGCAGAGTTTGTCAGTCAGGAAGTTCATAAGAATGAACTGACGAGTCTGATTGAAGAGAGAATCGGCAAGGCGGTGACACTCGATATCCGTTCGATGGATGAAGGACGGCGGTTCGAGGAGAGCTTTGTGGATATAGAAAAAGTGGTGAAAATGGATATCACAATTGAAGATTAAAAACAGAGTCAATGAAGGAGGATGTTACCATGGCAAAACGTGGAGGATTTCCGGGCGGAGGAATGCCTGGCAATATGGCAAATTTGATGAAACAGGCGCAGAAAATGCAGCGTCAGATGGAAGAGCAGGCGAAGGAGCTTGAATCAAAGGAATTTACTGCAACGGCAGGAGGCGGTGCGGTGGAAGTGACAGTTTCCGGTACCCGCGAAGTGTTGAAAGTAAAATTACAGGAAGAGGTTGTAGACCCTGACGATATTGAAATGTTAGAAGATTTGATTGTGGCGGCTACAAATGAGGCGCTTCGTCAGGTGGAACAGGAGTCTTCTTCTGCAATGGCAAAATTGACAGGAGGCCTCGGCGGAGGAATGCCTGGTATGCCGTTTTAATAGGGAGCATTCGAAATGGATTACTACAGCAGTCAGATAAGTAAATTGATTGAAGAGCTTTCGCGACTTCCGGGAATCGGGGCCAAGACAGCTCAAAGGCTGGCTTTTCATATTATCAACATGCCGAAAGAGCAGGTGGAGCAGATGGCGTCTGCGATGGTGGATGCGAGAAATAATGTCCGCTATTGTAAGCAATGCTTTACGTTGACAGACCAGGAGTTGTGTCCGATTTGCAGAAACAGCAATCGGGACGCGAAGACGATTATGGTTGTGGAGACGACGAGAGACTTGGCGGCATATGAAAAGACAGGGAAATACAATGGCGTATATCATGTGCTTCATGGAGCGATTTCGCCAATGCTCGGAATCGGGCCGGGAGATATCAAGCTGAAAGAATTGATGGAACGTCTCCAAGGAGATGTGGAAGAAGTGATTATTGCGACGAATTCCAGTCTGGAAGGTGAGACGACGGCGATGTACATCAGTAAGCTGATTAAGCCGACGGGAATTAAGGTGAGCAGAATCGCGAGCGGTGTTCCGGTTGGCGGAGATTTGGAGTATATCGATGAAGTGACGCTTCTTCGGGCTTTGGAAGGAAGAACACAGCTTTAGAAGCAGATGGATGAGAAGTTGCACTGAATAAAAAAGTGAGATAGAATAGAAAAAAACAGGAGGAAGAGAGAATGAACAAATTAGAACTTATGAAAACAGCTAATGAAGTTCGCAAAGGAATTGTGACGGCAGTTTACAATGCAAAATCCGGTCATCCGGGCGGGTCTTTATCAGCAGCGGATTTGTACACATACTTATTCTTCGAAGAGATGAATATAAATCCGGAAAATCCAAAGAAAGAGGACAGAGACCGCTTTGTATTGTCGAAAGGACATACGGCGCCGGGTTATTATTCTGCCCTCGCGCACAGAGGATTTTTCCCGATAGAAGATTTGACAACACTTCGTCATACAGGTTCTTACTTACAGGGGCATCCGGATATGAAACATATTCCGGGCGTTGATATGTCAAGCGGTTCCTTGGGACAGGGTGTATCTGCGGCAGTTGGAATGGCAATCTCTGCGAAGATTTCCGGAGATGATTACCGAGTATACACACTGCTTGGTGACGGAGAGATTCAGGAAGGCCAGGTATGGGAAGCGGCAATGTTGGCAGGCTTTAAGAAACTGGATAACCTTGTGTTTATCGTTGATAACAATAATCTTCAGATTGACGGACCGATTGACGAAGTCAATTCTCCGTATCCGATTGACAAGAAATTTGAAGCGTTCAATTTCCATGTAATTAATATTGATGGACATAACTTTGATGAGATTGACGCGGCGTTTAAAGAGGCAAGAGCAACAAAAGGAATGCCGACAGCGATTATTGCCAAGACAGTAAAAGGAAAAGCAGTTTCCTTCATGGAAGACAATGCCGGATGGCATGGAAAAGCTCCGAATGAAGAGGAGTATAAGATTGCTATGGAAGATTTAGAGAAAGTAGGTGAAGCATTATGTCAGAAGTAAAGAGAATCGCAACGAGAGAAAGCTATGGTAATGCTTTGGCTGAACTAGGAAAACTGCATGAAGATATTATCGTGTTAGATGCAGACCTTGCAGGCGCTACAAAGACGAGCGTGTTCCAGAAAGCATTCCCGGAGAGATTTATTGACTGCGGAATCGCAGAAGGAAATATGATGGGTGTTGCAGCGGGTCTTGCAACAACCGGAAAGGTTCCGTTTGCAAGTTCGTTTGCTATGTTTGCAGCAGGACGTGCATTTGAGCAGATTCGTAACTCTATCGGTTATCCGAAGAACAATGTCAAAATCGGTGCGACACATGCCGGAATCTCCGTAGGAGAAGATGGAGCGACACATCAGTGTAACGAAGATATTGCGTTGATGCGTACAATTCCTGGAATGGTTGTCATTAACCCATCGGATGATGTGGAAGCAAGAGCTGCCGTATATGCGGCATATGAATATCAGGGACCAGTATATCTTCGCTTTGGAAGACTTGCAGTTCCGGTTATCAACGACAATCCGGATTACAAGTTTGAACTTGGAAAAGGAATTGTATTAAGAGAAGGAAAAGACGTAACAATCATCGCGACAGGTCTTGAAGTGGCAGAATCTCTCGAAGCTGCAGAAATGCTCGCAAAAGACGGAATCGATGCGAAGGTTATCAATATTCATACAATCAAACCATTGGATGAAGAATTGATTCTTGCAGCGGCAAAAGAGACCGGAAAAGTCGTGACAGTAGAGGAGCATTCTATCATTGGAGGACTCGGAAGCGCGGTATGCGACGTATTATCTGAGAAACTTCCGACAAGAGTTCTGAAAATCGGTGTGATGGATGTATTTGGCGAATCCGGACCGGCAAAAGAATTGATTAAGAAATATGAATTGGATGCAGAGAGTATTTACAAGAAAGTAAAAGCGTTCGTATAAAGAGTTGTTAGAATGAAGGTTTTAACGAGATATGAGATGGCCAAAGAGACTTTGGCAAAATTGCGGATTGCGCAGAAGATTTGCAGACTTCGGGAAGAGTGGAAACGGGATTTTTGGAGATGTATCCGGGATGTGGCGACACATCCTGTGGTACTGCGCATGAAACTATATCCGCACCATGGGAACAGCAGTTGCTATGACCATTGTATTCACGTAGCCTATTACAATTATCAATGGTGCCGCTTCTTCGGACTGGATTATAAGTCGGCGGCGAGAGGCGGGATGCTTCATGACTTATTTTTGTATGACTGGCATCAGCATACGAAGAAAACGGGAGACCATTTCCATGGGTTGACGCATCCGAAAAGGGCGTTAAAGAATGCGAGGAAATTCTTCGATTTGAATGCGATAGAGCAGGATATTATCTATCGGCATATGTGGCCGGTGACGGTATTCCGCATACCGCATACGATGGAAGGATTCATTACGACATTAACAGACAAATATTGCGGAGCCTGCGAGACGAGCAGGCGGAAACAGCGTAGAAAACAGGGGAAGTAGCCCCTGTTTTTTTGATTGAGAAGGAAATTTTTTGGGAATCCTATCATTGAAAAAATGTATTTCGTACAAAGGTGCATAAAAAGTCGAAAAATTTTAGGGACAAGCTGACACTTTCCGATAAAATCAGCATTTTGCATATGCTAACATGGAAGAAAATATGCAGAGAGGTGAAGGTGTTATGGAAAGAAAGATTCCTAAAAACGTAAGACAAATAGGGAACGTATGCGACCCTTTGAAGATTTATGTGGAAGATTATGTAGATACATATTTAAACCAATTGTGCGAGCGGGAAGCAGACGGACCGGTTGGGGCGGTTCTGATTGGAGAGAAGGTAACGGAAGGAGAGCAGGAATATCAATATATCTACGGCGCCATCCGGATGGATGAAATTCTGCGGGATAATGATGGTGTCGAAGTATCGGCCGACACGTGGAAACAATGCTGTGAGTTATGTAAAGCGTTTTTTAGCGAGGGGGAGATTATTGGATGGTGCGCGGTGATTCCGGGAATCCCGCTTGCTATGAATCCGACATTGAAAAAGATGCATCAGAAATTATTTTCAAGAGAAACGGGGATTTTTATATTGAAAGACCCTGTCTGCAAAGAAGAGATGTATTTTGCGCCGAAATTCAATGACCTGATGTTGATGAACGGGCATTATATTTATTATGAAAAGAATCCGGAGATGCAGAATTATATGATTTCTTCGCGCAAAAAGATTGGCGTGACACCCAGTGAAGTGGTTGCGGATAGAGCTGCAAAGAGTTTTCGCGACCTAGTACAGACAAAGATGGTAATGCAGGAGAGGTATAAGATTCGTAAGCTTGTATATGGAGCCGGCATGATTCTTCTGATTCTTGCTTTGATTGCAGGAATCTCTGTTTTCAACAATTATGACAGGATGAAAGCGGTTCAGATGGCGATGGAGGCTATGTCGGATACGGTTCATGCGGAAGATGTGAAAAAAGAAAAGCCGAAAGAGAAATCTCCAAAAAAAGAAGAGGAAAAAGAAGTGAAGAGAAAAAAAGAAAAAGGTGAGGGAACTTATACGGTGGAACCTGGAGATACGCTTGCCGGAATCAGCAAAAAAGCTTACGGAGATTTTTCGCACGTGGAGGCAATCAGTAAGAAAAACGGATTGGAAAATGGAAATTTGATTTATGTCGGGCAAAAATTAGTACTCCCTTAGAAGTGAAGTGTGGTATAATGTGTGAACAGAGTGCACATGGAAATGAAACACGAATGACAGGAGATAAAAGGGGACGAAAATGAAAGATAGGGAGAAGGATGAGCTTCGTATGCTGCACCCGGACGAATCGAGGGAACGGGATACACATTCTATCATGGAGGAGATTCGGGAAGAAAATGATATTTTGGATGAGCTGGAAGCGAAGATTCACAGACATAAAAAGCGATATATCCGAAAGGTTGGAATCATTACCGCGGTCATTGCGGGTGTTTTGGCGGCGGGAATGTTCTATGTAACACATCAGACGTACACGAAAACACGTATTATCAATACATACAGTGACGAGGTGGAAGAAGGAGAACAGTATATTGAATTTGCAGGGGGCATTTTAAAGTATACAAGAGATGGCGTAGCGTTTGTAAGCGATAAAGGAAAAGAGAAGTGGAATGCGGCGTATCAGATTCAGACGCCTATCGTGAGCGTCGGAGGAGAATCGGCGGCGATTGCCGATAAAGGTGGGAACGATATTTCGGTTTTCGGAGAAAAAGGGCTCCGAGGGGAAGTGCACACGAGTCTTCCGATTGAAAAGATAGCGGTATCTTCCCAGGGAATTGTGAGTACGATTCTAAAAGATGGAAACACATTCCGGATTGTATGTTATGACGCGGCTGGAAACGTATTGATTGAGCATAAAACATCGCCTTCTACGACAGGATATCCGATGGATATCGACATATCGGATGATGGATATATGCTTCTCGTATCTTATCTTATGGTAAAGGATGGGGTGATTACCGGAAGAGCGGTCTATTATAATTTTGGCGATGCAGGAAAAAACAAGACGGATTACATTGTGAAGGAAGACGTTTATTCCGGTTCAGTGATTCCAACTGTATTTTTTATGGATAAAAAAACGTCGGTTGTAGTTGCAGACCATGAAATTGCGATTTATGAAGGAAATGAGGTTCCGAAAAAAATTTCTACAATCAAAATGGAAAACGGAATGAAGAGTGTGTTCCATGATGACAGCTATATCGGCGTTGTGGTTAACGAGAGTGGAAAAAATGAATTGCAGCTATATCATAAGAACGGAAAAAGAATTTTGTCTGAGCAATTTACCGGAGAATATAAAAATGCAAAGATAGCGGACGGCTCTGTGATTATGTACAGTGGGAAACGATGCAGCATATTTTCTAAAAACGGCGTGCAAAAATTCGAAGGGGAATTTGATACGAATATCCTGGAGATAAAACCGCTGTTGGGACTCAATAAATACTTGGTGATAAATACAAACGGATTTGAAGAAATTCGTTTTACGAAATAGGAGAGATTATGAACTGGTTACTAATTGGAGTTGGGGTAATTTTTTTCATCGGAATGATTATCGGATATGCCAGAGGCTTTCTGAAAATTGTAGTATCCTTTGGAGTGACGTTGGCAACCGTTATTCTTGTGGTGACGATTACGCCGAAGGCAGCGGATTTGTTGAAAAAATATACGCCGATTGACGATATGATTCAGAAAAAAATGGTGGCGATGATGACGCCGGATATTGGGGAGATTGATTTTACAGGGACAGAACTGGAAGGAATCGATTTGGAAAACGCCGATATCACAATAGAAGAAGTGAAGGAAAAATTGGGAGAAATTGAAATTCCAAGGCAGAAGCAGATTGAATTACTGGAGAAAGCGAATCTTCCGGCGTTATTTCGTAATGGATTGCTGGAGAATAACAATAGTGAAGCGTACAAAGTGCTGAAAGTGAAGAGTTTTCCGGAGTATGTCGGAGCGTACCTTTCGGATATTATCATTAAGATGGTTGCGTTTCTTCTTACTTTTGTTATTATGACTATTCTGGTGCGGGCTGTGATTTTTGCGTTGGATATTATTACGGCGCTTCCGGTTATCAAAGGGTTGAATCGATTTGCCGGCGCGCTTGTCGGAATGTTGATTGCGCTTATGATAGTGTGGGTTGGATTTTTTGTCATAACGTTACTCTATAATACGCAGGTTGGAAACCAATGTTTTCAATGGATTGGCGAGAGTGAATTCTTAACATTCCTGTATGATAAGAATATAATTCTGGAATTTGCGACAAAATTAATATAAGAAATCGAGATGTTTTGAGAAGAAATGCGCTTGTGAAACGTGCATTTCTTCTGCGTTATAGCCTATTTTTAGCGGGTTTTAGAGAAAAAAGAAGAAAAATGCAAAAAAAGTGAAAAAAGGTGTTGACATCTGTCGGGATGTTTGCTATTATAACTAAGCGCTTGTGAGACAGGCAAACACATCCA
>CAJJYZ010000032.1 GCA_905197485.1 uncultured Lachnospiraceae bacterium
TTATCTCACATCTCGCACATCTCTTTGGTTCCGTACAGGTTGCCTCTTTCCAGTCGTGTCCTAGTGGCTCGCCTTCTGTTTTCCCACAAATCTTGCATGTTCTTGGAGTCGTGCAGGTTGCCTCATTATATTCTTCATGAGCACACGCTTCCACGATTACATTTACAAGATATTTCGCAGAATATCCGGAAGCATTCGTTACTACATATTCTACAGGCTGTGTAAAATCTTTTTCCTCCCCTGTTGCCGGAGATACTACACAATTCTCCGTAATTTCAATTGTCGGAGCAAGTTTTGTTATATCCGTACCATACGGAACTTTCAATTCAATCTTCTCATCCTTGATTGTTCCCTCTCTTTCGCCAATTTTAAAAGAAAGAATCGCCGGACGTACTCCCTCTTTTGCAGTCTTCTGAATTTCAAGAGGTTCTGACTGATGATGTTCTCCGGCATTCTTTAAAGTAATGCGAATCGCAAAATCACCGATTCCATCTATTTTCAGTTTCGTCTGTTCCCCTTCGTTAAAACATGTCACGAACTCCTGCCCTTTTATAACCTCATATTCAAATTCCGGCGGCATACTCTCAATCCATTCCTCTTCAAGAGTAGCTGTCATATCATAAATGTTCCAACTGAATACCTCATCCGGCAAATTTTTACAAACAATGGTATACATCGGCAAGGATACAATAGGAGGCTCTCCTACCTGTGGTTCTTCTACCTGCGGTTTTTCTGTCTGCGGCTCTTCTATCGGAAGCTTCTCCTGAACATCCCAGGCCCTCACCTCCATCGGTACGGCAGAAACCAAAACACAAATCGTCATAAATATGACTGACAATACTCGAAACATCTTGTTGTTCTTCAACATACGATTCACCTCCATATCCAGATACCAAACGTATCAATTATTTTATTATCTTTTCATCATTATACCATATATTTTATATATATTCTTTAACTTTTCCTTACATTTTAGTATGCATTCCACTTTTAGTCAGAAAAATGCTGTTCCTTTTTCACACGAAGTGTATTTTTTATGGAATAGAATTCCATAAAAAATGTGGCAACGGGAATCTCCCATCGCCACATCTTTCATTAGCTTCTATTCAACTGTTATTAGAATTTGCCTTCTGTTGCAGCCTGCTCGATGGCTACTGCTACAGCAACTGTCATACCAACCATTGGGTTGTTTCCAGCGCCGATAAGTCCCATCATCTCAACGTGAGCCGGTACGGAAGAAGAACCTGCAAACTGAGCGTCAGAGTGCATACGTCCTAATGTATCTGTCATACCGTAAGAAGCCGGTCCTGCTGCCATGTTGTCCGGATGAAGTGTACGTCCTGTACCACCACCTGATGCAACAGAGAAGTATTTCTTTCCTGCTTCTACGCATTCTTTTTTGTATGTACCTGCAACCGGATGCTGGAAACGTGTTGGGTTTGTAGAGTTACCTGTGATAGAAACGTCAACGCCTTCTTTCCACATGATAGCTACACCTTCACGTACGTCGTTTGCACCGTAGCAGTTTACTTTTGCGCGGAGTCCGTCAGAGTATGCTGTACGGGATACTTCTTTTAATTCTCCTGTATAGTAATCATATTCTGTCTGCACATATGTAAATCCATTGATTCTTGCGATAATCTTAGCAGCATCTTTTCCAAGACCGTTTAAGATAACACGTAATGGTTTTTTACGAACTTTGTTTGCTTTCTCAGCGATACCGATAGCTCCTTCAGCAGCAGCGAATGATTCGTGTCCTGCTAAGAATGCGAAACAGTCTGTATCTTCTTCGAGAAGCATTTTTCCAAGGTTACCATGTCCGAGACCTACTTTTCTCTGGTCCGCAACAGAACCCGGGATACAGAAAGCCTGAAGACCTTCACCGATTGCTGCAGCAGCGTCAGCAGCTTTTCTGCAGTCTTTTTTGATTGCGATTGCAGCGCCTACGATGTAAGCCCAGCAAGCGTTTTCAAAACAGATTGGCTGGATACCTTTTACCTGGTCGTAAACGTTAAGTCCAGCGTCTTTTGTGATTTTCTCAGCTTCTTCGATAGAAGCGATTCCGTAGCTGTTTAACACAGCGTTGATTTTATCAATACGTCTTTCATATGATTCAAATAATGCCATTTTAAAAGTCCTCCTCTCGATTACTCGTGTCTTGGGTCGATGATTTTCACTGCATCATCAACACGACCATACTGTCCCTGTGCTTTTTCCCAAGCTACGTTTGGTTCATCACCCTTCTTGATGAAGTCTGTGAATTTGCCAAGGCTTACGAATTTGTAACCGATGATTTCGTTGTTCTCGTCAAGAGCGATACCTGTTACATATCCTTCTGCCATCTCAAGATAACGAGGTCCTTTTGCAAGTGTTCCGTACATTGTACCAACCTGTGAACGAAGACCTTTTCCTAAGTCTTCAAGTCCTGCTCCGATTGGAAGTCCGTCCTCAGAGAATGCGCTCTGTGTACGTCCGTATACAATCTGTAAGAATAACTCTCTCATTGCTGTGTTGATAGCGTCACAAACTAAGTCTGTATTTAAAGCTTCAAGAATAGTCTTTCCAGGTAAAATCTCAGATGCCATAGCTGCTGAGTGTGTCATACCTGAACATCCGATTGTCTCTACAAGAGCTTCCTGGATGATACCATCTTTTACGTTTAATGTTAATTTACATGCTCCCTGCTGCGGTGCACACCAGCCAATACCATGTGTTAAGCCGGAAATATCTTTTACTTCTTTTGCTTTTACCCATTTTGCTTCTTCCGGGATTGGAGCTGGTCCGTGATTTGCGCCTGATGCTACAGGACACATCATTTGTACTTCATGTGAATAAATCATGTTAAGGACTCCTTTCAAATATGAAATCTTTTCTTTTTATTGGTCGTTATATCTTTAACATCCCATACATATTTATTTTCGCACAAAGTTCCTTATTTGTCCATAGATTTTTTATTTCTGATGGTAACCGTCCAGGAATTCTCCCATTCGTCTGATTGCATCGCTCAACACATCCGCTTCCGGAAGCATAACGATTCGGAAGTGGTCTGGCTCCTGCCAGTCGAATCCGCTTCCCGGAACGAGAAGAATATTCGTGGCATGCAATAAGTCTCTTGCAAACTGTTTATCATTCGTGATTCCGAATTTCTTCACGTCCAGCTTCGGAAATACATAGAACGCGCTGTTATTCTTGACAAACGAAATCCCGTTTATCTTCTCCAGTTCCCGTATGGTCGCCTCTCTCTGTTCATAGATTCTTCCGCCTTCTCTTACCATGGACGCAGGCGTCTCCATATCATCGAGAGCCGCCGGAATGACAATCTGCGCCAATGTATTTGCACAAAGTCTCATCGAAGTCAATTGAATAATTCCCTGCCGATAGTCTTCTGTCAATTCACGAGGTCCGCTGATTACCATCCATCCGCAGCGATAGCCGCACAGACAATGGGATTTGGACAATCCGTTCATCGTAATCACTGGAAGGTCCTCTGCCAGGGATGCCAATGAGACATGCTGCAATCCGTCCATCACAAGCCTGTCATAAATCTCGTCTGCAAACACCATGATTCCTGCTTCTCTCGCCACCTGCACGATTTCTTCCAGCACTTCTTTGGAATACAGCATTCCCGTTGGGTTATTCGGATTGATAACAATGATTGCTTTCGTCTTATCTGTAATCTTAGAACGAATATCCTGTACGTCCGGATTCCAGTCTGCTTTCTCATCGCAAACATAAAATACCGGCTTTCCTCCCGCCAGATATACGGAATTTCCCCAGAGCGAATAGCTTGGAGAAGGCACGAGGACTTCATCCCCATCATTTAATAATGGCATCAAAGCGAAGGATACGACCTCACTGACGCCATTTCCGATAAATACGTCATCCGGTGTGATTCCTTTGATTCCTTTCGAAGACTCGTATGCACAGATTGCTTCCCTTGCCTGCGGCATCCCTTTAAAATCACAATATCCAACTCCATCATCAATATGATTGTTTAACGCATGTTCAATGCTCTTCGGGAGTCCGAATCCAAAGGTAGCCGGATTGCCTGTATTCAGTCTCAGAACATCAATCCCCCGCTCTCTCATCTTCATCGCTTCCACATACAAAGGACCCCTGATGTCCGAGTGTACATGTTCCATTCTTTTTGCTCTCATAATATTTTCCATTGTAATTCTCCGTTTCTATCCGATGTTTTTCATTGCCTTTATCATATACCAACGTTATAATATAATCAAATACATATATTTATATATAAGTTATATCGTTTTAACTATAATAGGAGGCATTATGTTTACATGGAAAAAATATATTTATGAAGTATATCTGGAGAAGAGTTTCTCGAAGGCGGCACAAAACCTGTTTATCAGCCAGCCTTCTTTGAGCGCCCGCGTCAAAAAAGTCGAAGAGCGGATTGGGTTTCCACTCTTCGACCGCAGTACTAGCCCTCTGCAGCTTACGGAAGTCGGGAAAGTCTATATCGAAGCTTCGGAAGAAATCTTTAAAATCGAACAGCGGGTCGAGAATTATATCAACAATCTTTCGACTTTGAAGACAGGAAGCCTGTCTATCGGAGCCAGCAATCTGTTCGCCGCTTATGTGCTTCCTCCGCTTATTACCGGATTCAAGCAAAAATTTCCGGACATTCACATTCAGATTACAGAGGGAAACACAACGCAGTTGGAATCCATGCTGAGCAATAACTCCCTTGACTTCGTCATCGACAATTATCATTATGACAGTACGTTATACAATAAGGAACTTTACTGCAAGGAAAATATTCTTCTGGCTGTGCCGAAGAATCTTCCGGTTAATGATACATTTCGGGAATACTCACTTTCTTACGAAAGTATCCGCAACAAAAGCTATCTGTCTCCCTCTTACCCGTCAGTTCCTCTGGAAGCATTTTCCGCGCTTCCATTTATCATGCTGACGCCCGGCAATGACACTCGGATTCGGGGAGACAGATTGTGCAGGGAAGCCGGATTCCATCCAAATATTATCCTGGAACTGAATCAGCAGTCCACCGCTTACATGGCGGCCTCCACCCAGCTTGGCGCCACATTTATCAGCGATATCCTAGTCAGCCAGCTTCCTTCTTTTGAAAACCTCGCCTACTATAAGCTCCAAGGCGACAGCGCGAACCGCAAAGTATTCTTCTACTATAAAAATCATAAGTATAAAACGAAAGCGATGGAAGAATTTCTCTCCATGATGCATGCAGAAACCCTTCCATCGTAATCCTTACTTTGTATTTACTTTTTCACTCAGCATCTCATTGAAAAGCTGCAGCGCCTGTTCTACCGTCTCATTCCGGTTCTCTTCCCGCGTTCCGGATAAATGCAGTTCGTTCACGCGAACCATTCCGTCAATATAGCACGCCGTATAGATTAAGCCGACCGGTTTCTCAAGGGTTCCTCCTCCTGGCCCCGCGATTCCGGTTGTGCTGAGCGCGGCATCTGCACCTGCAACTTTCGCCGCCCCCCGCGCCATCTCTTCTGCCGTCTGACTGCTTACCGCGCCAAACGATTCCAACGTCTCGTGCCGGACTCCTAGGATTCTTTCTTTCGCCTCATTTGCATAAGTAATGTGGCCTTCCCGATAGACTTCCGACGCTCCTGCCACACCAAGAAGTCTTCCTGCCAGAAGCCCTCCGGTACAAGATTCTGCAGTCGTAACCGTCATACCTCGTTCCGATAACTTCCGTACAATCTGTTCTTCGATTGTCATGCTACATTCCACCTTTTGTCAGAACTTCTTTATTCTTTGCCACATAATCAATCAGGGAAATCACTGTGAGAATTAATGCAACATAGATTAAAATCGTCTCAACCACCGCAAAAGAAGGTCCCAGGTCCATAATCATGACAATCACCATCACCATCTGGAATACTGTTTTGAATTTTCCCCAATAGCTTGCTGCGATAACGATTCCGCTATCCGATGCCACGAGACGGAAACCGCTGATAATAAACTCTCGGCTGATGATAATAATGACAATCCATGCCGGAAGTCTTCCCATCTCCACGAGGCAAATCATTGCAGAACTTACGAGAAGTTTATCTGCAAGAGGGTCCATAAACTTTCCGAAATTCGTCACAAGATTATATTTTCTCGCAATCTTTCCATCCAGCAAATCCGTCAGGCTCGCGATTACGAAGATTGCAAGCGCAATCCACTTGTCCATTCCCGGTACAATGTCCATCAGCATAAATACTACAAAGAACGGAATCATCAGTACTCTCAAAACTGTCAACTTATTTGGTAAATTCATTACACAATCTCTCCTATCAAATCATATTCCAATGCCCCGGTTACCTTGACTTTCACGAAGTCTCCGGACATCAGTTCTTCTTCTGTATTTACAAAAATCAACCCGTCTACATTCGGCGCGTCCTTGTAGGTACGTCCGACATACGCATTCTCGTCCGCAACTTTTCCTTCAATCATGACGAGCACTTCTCTGCCAATCATATCTTCCGCAAGGTCAAACGCAATATCCTGCTGCAGCTCCATAATCTCTGCCTGACGGTCTTCTTTGACTTCTTCCTCTATCTGTCCGTCCATCTCCGCTGCCGGAGTATCCTCCTCCGGAGAGTAGGTGAACACGCCAAGGCGGTCGAATTCCATCTCGTCTACAAAGTCCAGAAGTTCCTCGTGCTGCTCTTCGGTCTCTCCCGGGAATCCGGTAATCAATGTAGTGCGAAGCGCAATATCCGGAATCTCCCTGCGAAGCTTTGCAATTATCTCCACAAGCTGTTCCTTGGACGTTCTTCTTCCCATTCTCTTCAGAATCGCATTGCTTGCATGCTGAATCGGCAAATCCAGGTAGTGACAAATCTTCTTCTCTTCCTTCATCACCTGAATCAGTTCATCTGTAATCTCCTCCGGATAGCAGTAAAGAATTCGAATCCACTGGATTCCAGGAATCTTACAAAGCTCTTTCAAAAGCTTCGGAAGGGATTTCTCCCCGTAAATGTCTTTTCCGTAAAGCGTCGTCTCCTGCGCCACAAGAATCAATTCTTTCACTCCCTGCTCCGCGAGTTCCTTCGCTTCTTTTAAAAGCTGCTCCATCGGAACGCTTCGGAAGTTTCCGCGAATCTTAGGAATGATACAGTACGTACAATGCTTATCGCATCCTTCTGCAATCTTCAAATATGCAAAGTGCCCGCCAGTTGTCACGAGTCTCGTTGTCTCTACTTTCGGAAGCGCGTCGATATCTGTCATCTCTACCATGACATGTCCTTTCAAAGCCTCGTCAATCGCTTCCGTAATCTTATCATAAGACGTCGTTCCGAGCACTGCATCGACTTCCGGAATCTCCTCGACAATCTCGTTTTTATAGCGCTGTGCAAGACATCCGGTTACAATCAAAGCCTTCAGACGTCCTTCTTTCTTATACTCTGCCATCTCAAGGATTGTCTGAATACTTTCTTCCTTCGCATCATGAATAAAGCAGCACGTATTGATAACGATAACGTCTGCCTGCGTCTCGTCATCCGTCATCTGGTGGCCTTTGGATGCCAAAAGCCCGAGCATAACCTCTGTATCTACCAGATTCTTGTCACAGCCCAGGGAAATAAATAATACATTCATGCAATCTCTCCTTTACACTTAGCAGGGCAGATACCTTCTGGCACCTGCCCCTCTTCTCTCTTATTATTTCTGTGAATCTTCTGCGATAATCTTAAGCTGTCCGCTGTTCAGCTCGTCGATTGCAACAGAAAGCGGTTTCTGTCCGTCTTTCACTTTTACAAGCGGTGTAGCCCCGTCAATCAGTTGTCTCGCTCTCTTTGATGTGGCAAGAACGATAGAATAACGGCTGTTTACAATCTTAGTTGCGCCCTCCTCTACGTCCTGATTTACTACTTTCATCAAATCTGTATAAGATGGATGTAACATAAATTTATTCTCCTTTCACATAATCGTCTAATTGTTTTTTAATATGCCCTATCAAATCCACATTGCGGAACACTCTTCGGTGTTCGCCCTGGATAATGCTGTGCATCTCCTCCACACAGGCAGCCAGATTGTCATTAATCACAAGATAATCATACGCATCCATCCCGTCTGCCTCTTCTGCAGCCCGTCTCATTCTGGACTCGATGACCTCCATCGTCTCTGTTCCCCGTCCCACAAGACGATTCTTCAGAGTCTCCACATCCGGAGGCGTCACAAAAAGCAACAACGTCTCAGGGAATTTCTCCTTCACCTTCAACGCCCCTTGAATCTCAATCTCAAGGATGACATCCTTACCTTGCTCTAACTGTTCTTCTACATATGCGCGCGGAGTGCCATAATAATTATTCACATACTTAGCATACTCTATTAATTCATCCTGTGCAATCATTTTTTCAAATTCTTCTGTAGTTTTGAAAAAATATTCCTTGCCGTCCGTCTCTCCCTCTCGCGGTTTTCTCGTCGTTGCCGAAATCGAAAGCGCATAATTATCATAGTTTTGAAGAAGTTCCTTCATCAATGTTCCCTTCCCTGCTCCGGAAAAACCGGACACAACAATCAGTATTCCTTTTCTACTCATCATTTCTACCTCTTAAAAATCTTTGCAGTAATTATTCAATATTCTGTATCTGTTCTCTTACCTTTTCGATGCCCGTCTTCAGGTCAATGGCATAATTCGAAACTTCCAGGTCGTTTGCCTTGGATAAGATAGTGTTGGCTTCCCGATTCATCTCCTGGGCGATAAAGTCAAGCTTCCGTCCTACGCCCTCTTTCTCTTCCAGCGTACTCTTCATATGCTTGATGTGGCTCCGCAGCCGAACCGTCTCCTCATCTGTACAAATCTTATCCGCAAACAATATCACTTCCGCCGCGATTCTTCCTTCCTCTATCTGTGTATCCGCAAGCAGCTCTTTCACCTTCGTTTCCAGCTTCTCCCGATATTCTGCGACAATCTGCGGAGAACGCTCCTCCACCTTGTCTACAAGAACAAGCATCTCGTCCAGTTTCCGGATGATGTCGTTCTTTAACTGTTCCCCTTCCACTGTCCTCGTCTCGACAAACTGTGCAAACGCTCCTTCCAGAGCCTTTTTCAAACCGTTCCACAGTTCTTCTTCGTCCATGGACTGTTCTTCCATCGTCAGAACTTCCGGATAACGGGATAAGGAAGAAACTTTGATATCGTTTTCCAATAAAAACTTCTCTTCCATCTGTTTGAAGTACTTCAAGTATTCTCCCGCCAGAGCCTCGTTATATTTTAATAATACCTGCTCTTCCGAAAAGTCTTCATATGTAATGAAAATATCCACTTTTCCTCTCTGTGCATACTGTTTCAACAAATTCCGAATGGATGATTCAAAAAAATTAAGCTTCTTCGGCATCCGGATATTCACATCCAAATACCTGTGATTGACGCCCTTTAACTCAACTGTAAACTTACGCTCTGCTTCAAAGATTTCGCATCTTCCAAAGCCTGTCATACTTTTAATCATGTCCGTTCCCTCTTATTTATCATTTTTACAGAATGCCAGAATCAACATAAACTATGCTATGTGCATCTCCCGGCATCTTTACAGTAATTTTTATTATAATCTATTTGTGAAATAAGGTCAAATCTTTTACACATCTTCTTTTTCTCTTTGCGTTTACTCGTGGTAACATTCATGGTATACTGGTAAAGATTTTATGATAGAAAGAAGGGACCTTTATGGCTTTCGATGGAATTACAATTGCAAATCTCGTTCATGAACTGAACGACACAATATTAGATGGACGCATTAACAAGATTGCACAGCCGGAGGCGGATGAGCTTCTTCTGACAATCAAGCTTCCGAGAGGACAAAAGAGACTTTACATTTCCGCAAGCGCTTCTTTGCCTCTGATTTATCTGACAGAGACAAACAAGCCGAGCCCGATGACGGCTCCGAACTTCTGTATGCTTTTAAGAAAGCACATCAACAACGGAAGAATTACGAAGATTTACCAGCCGAAACTGGAGCGTATCATCTGCTTTGAAATCGAACACCTGGATGAATTAGGCGATTTATGCAGGAAAAAGCTGATAGTTGAGATTATGGGAAAACATAGCAATATCATCTTCTGCACCGAAGAAAACCGAATCATTGACAGTATCAAGCATGTCTCCTCCCAGATGAGTTCTGTCCGCGAAGTCCTTCCTGGAAGAGACTATTTCATTCCGGACACGATGGAAAAGCTGGACCCTCTTACGGTGTCAGAAACAGAATTTTCCCACGCTTTACAGGAGAAACCGATGCCGTTATCTAAGGCGCTCTATACGACCTTTACCGGAGTCAGCCCTGTCGTGGCAGAGGAGATTTGTCATGTGTCCGGAATCGCATCCGAAATCACCCCGCGGGATTTATCCGATGATTTCATGCACCACCTGTACAATCAGTTTTCGTTATATTTTGAATCTGTGAAAAGCGGAACATTTACGCCTGCCATTTATTATCATGGCGCAGAACCGAAGGAATTCTCCGCTCTTCCACTCTCTCATTTTTCCATGTATACGGAGAAGCCTTTCTCCTCCATCTCAAGGCTTTTGGAGACTTATTATGCGGAGAAGAATAATCTCACACGTATCCGCCAGAAATCCGTAGACTTACGCCGCGTCGTACAGACGTCTCTCGAGAGAAACCGCAAAAAATATGACCTTCAGTTCAAGCAGCTTCGCGATACCGAGAATCGTGAAAAATACAAAGTATACGGCGAACTCATTCACACATACGGCTATAACCTGGAAGAAGGCGCCAAAACACTAGAAGCTCTCAACTACTATACGAATGAAATGATTACGATTCCGCTTGACCCACAGAAAACAGCGATGGAAAATGCGAAGAAATATTTCGATAAATACAATAAACAGAAACGTACTTTCGAAGCATTAAGCGAACTGATTCAGGAAACAAAAGACGAAATCACCTATCTGGAATCGGTCAGCAACGCCTTAGATATCGCGTTGAGTGAAGATGATTTGATTCAGATTAAGGAAGAGCTCACACAGGCCGGATTCATCCGCAGAAAGTATACGAAAAAGAAAGAAAAAATCGTAAGCAAACCATTTCATTATATCTCCAGCGACGGCTACCACATGTACGTTGGGAAGAATAACCTTCAAAACGAAGAGCTGACCTTTCATTTTGCAGTCGGAAACGACTGGTGGTTCCACGCAAAAGGAGTCCCTGGCTCCCATGTCATCGTAAAAACAAACGGCGACGAACTTCCGGACCGGACGTTTGAGGAAGCCGGACGACTTGCCGCCTACTATTCCAAGAACCGGGGCGCCGAAAAAGTGGAAATCGATTATGTGGAAAAGAAACATGTGAAGAAACCAAACGGAAGTAAGCCGGGATTCGTCGTCTACTATACGAATTATTCGCTTATGATTGATTCCGACATCAGCGGATTAGAACAGGTGTAACGCCCGAATCGATGATTATCAAAAAACCATGTATTGGAAGGAACTCCTTCTTCTACATGGTTTTTCTTACTATGACAAGAATCTCTATTTCTTCTTATATCTCTGCTCGCAATACTTACATCTGTATTCTTCTTTTTCCGGGTCTGTAAGCACGAACACCTGGTCAAGTCCCTGCTCCACAGAAGTGATACATCTCGGGTTTTTGCAGCGGATAACATTGACAATCTGTTTCGGAAGCGCAAGCTCCATCTTCGATGTAATCTTATTCTGCTGAATAATATTGACTGTAATATTGTGGTCGATGAATCCAAGAATATCCAAATCAATCACGTCAATCGGACATTCGATTTTCATAATATCCTTTTTCCCCATTTTGTTGCTTTTCGCATTTTTAATAATCGCAACTGTGCAATCTAACTTGTCTAATTTGAGGTATTTATAAATATCCATACTCTTTCCTGCCTGAATATGGTCGAGAACGAATCCTTCTTCGATACTGCTAACATTTAATGTACTGCTCATGCTATGTACTCCTTTCCTTGTCTATTTCATTCTAAGATACATGGATGTCTAAAAGTGTCAAAATCAATGCCATACGTACATACACGCCGTATTGCGCCTGTTTGAAGTAAAGTGCACGCGGGTCATCATCTACTTCCACTGCGATTTCATTGACTCTCGGAAGCGGATGAAGCACAATCATGTCTTCCTTAGCGAGCGCCATCTTTGCCGCATCCAGGATATAGAAATCTTTCATACGGACATAGTCTTCCTCATTGAAGAAACGTTCCTTCTGAACTCGTGTCATATAGAGCATATCAAGGTCTCCGATTGCAGATTCCAGATTCTCCACTTCTTCATATGGAATATTGTGTTTGTCAAGAACATCTTTCCGAATGTAACCTGGAAGTCGCAATTCTTCCGGTGAAATCAAAACAAATTTGATATTATCGTATCTTACAAGGGCATGAATGAGAGAATGAACGGTACGTCCGAATTTCAAATCGCCGCAAAGCCCGATTGTCATATTGTTCAAACGTCCTTTTTCCGAACGAATCGTAAGCAAATCTGTCAAAGTCTGTGTCGGATGCTGATGTCCGCCGTCTCCTGCATTGATAACCGGAATGCCGGAATGTTGTGCCGCAACGAGAGCCGCTCCTTCCTTCGGATGCCGCATTGCCGCAATGTCTGCATAGCAGGAAGCCATACGAATCGTGTCTGCCACGCTTTCCCCTTTTGCCGCGGAGCTTGAATTAGCAGATGAGAAGCCGAGAACGCTTCCGCCAAGATTCAACATGGCAGCTTCATGGCTCAATCTCGTTCTCGTACTTGGTTCATAGAACATGGTGATTAATTTTTTCCCCTCACAGGCATGCGCGTATTTCTCCGGATGAGCCTCGATATCATTCGCAAGGTCCAGAAGTTTGTCTGTCTCCTCTACGGAAAAGTCAAGTGGGTTCAGTAAATGTCTCATAGTAATCCTCCTATCTGTATCTATAAAATTTGTCTTTCGCATTCTATATAAAGCCGTAATTCTTCCTTACCATTGCACATTCAGAAACACTGGCAGCTGATTCAGAACTATTAATACTATATGAATGGGTAAGTTTTATCACGAATTTATTTAGAAAAGAAATGTGTTTAATTATGATATAATATCTGTCAAATGAAAAATCAGAAGCAAAAAATGAAAGAAAAAAACGATGAATCAACTTATAGTTTTCAAACTTCAGACGTTTCTTCTTCTCCATAATTATCCCTCCGATTTACACATTTTTACTATCATATAATAAAATAACACTTTTTTCAACCTCTTTTCCGATTATTTTGTGTTTAAAATTTTTTCATATAAAAGTCCCGCCCCAAACCAAAGCGGCGCATAGTCCAATCTTATAAGACCTTTGATATTGAATTTTGCCCGGCTGTAATCCCATGGACAGAGATTATATTTTCTCAGCCAGGAGCCGGTCAGAAACTCTCCGGCAAAGATACAGCATGCATACACCGAACCGCGAATCCATATCTTCTGATTTTTTAACAGTCTGCTGACCGGACCGAACACACTTGCCAGCCCATAGATTGGGAACATCCAGATAGACGTCTGTCCCATAAGTTTAAAGTTTTTCAAACGAAAAGAATGGAGAGCCGTAAATATAATTTCCATACACCACCCTATCGTTCCGCATAAGATAAATTTGTTCTTCATACGCAAAGTATTCTACGAAAACGTAGATTTTATACCGAAAGTATATTATAATAGGACAAAAAAGATTTTATAAGGAATTGGAAAGGGGTGCTTTTATGTCTCTTGAAAACATCAGAGAAAAGCTGGATATCATTGACGACCAGATTGTGGCATTATATGAAGAAAGAATGAAACTCTGCGAAGAGGTTGGTTTAGATAAAGTAAAAACAGGGAAAAAAGTATATGACAAGACAAGAGAGAACGAAAAACTTGCCGTACTGACCGAAAAGGCTTCGAACCGGTTCAATCAGAAAGGAATCCGGGAATTATTTGAACAGATTATGTCCATGAGCCGGAAGCTTCAATATCAGATTCTGGGAGAACATGGCGTATTGGGAAAAACGTCTTTTATCGAGTTGGACTCTATCCGAAGCGAGCATTCCCGTCTTGTCTTCCAGGGAGTGGAGGGCGCCTACAGTCAGGCGGCTCTTCATCAGTATTTTGGTGACAATCAAAACGTCTTCCATGTAGACACCTTCCGGGATGCGATGGAAGCTATCGAAGAAGGCTCTGCTGATTTTGCGGTGCTTCCGATTGAGAACTCTTCAGCCGGAGCAGTCAGCCAGGTATATGACTTACTTGTAGAATTTGAAAATTATATTATCGGCGAGGTCGTCATCCCGATTCGCCATACGCTCGCCGGAATACCGGGAACGAAACTCTCTGAGATTGAACGTGTCTATTCCCACCCACAAGGATTACTGCAAAGCGCAAGATTCCTGGATGAGCATAGAAACTGGCAGCAGCTCAGTGTTGCGAACACCGCAGTTGCCGCCAAAAAAGTATTAGAAGACCAGACGCACAGCGAAGCCGCTATCTGCAGCGAATACGCGGCATCTCTTTATGGATTGGAGCTTCTGGAAACAGAAATCAATGACAGCGAACACAACTCCACCCGGTTCATCGTTGTAACGAACCAGAAAGTATTTCTGAAAGGCGCAGAGAAAATCAGCATTTGCTTTGAAGTTGCCCATGAGAGCGGTTCTCTCTACCATCTCCTGTCGCACTTCATCTACAACGACTTGAATATGACGAAAATCGAATCCCGTCCTATCGAAAACCGCCCTTGGGAGTACCGCTTTTTTGTTGATTTCGAAGGGAATCTTGCAGACGGGGCTGTCAAAAACGCTATCCGCGGTCTGCGGGAAGAAGCAAGGAATCTGAAAATACTTGGGAATTATTAACAAAAAAATCATGTATCCGAAAACACTTGAACGTTCACATCATTTGTTCTCAGATACATGATTTTTTCTTCTAGATACATAATTTGAATATAAGCAAGACGATAAGCCGGGTTATGTCGTTGGACGGTCATCTATCTAGACCTGCCGTTGCCGACAGGTTCAAGCAACCTACCTAAAACGTGACGGGCCGCCACATCGTTTTCATTCGGTTTTGCTTCGGATGGGGTTTACATATGCCCCTGCTGTTACCAGCAGGGCGGTAGTCTCTTACACTGCCTTTCCACCCTTGCCACGCATAATGCGGGCGGTTTATCTCTGTTGCACTATCCTTGGAGTCGCCTCCACCGGACGTTATCCGGCATCCTGCCCTATGAAGCCCGGACTTTCCTCACCTGCGGCCTTTCGGCGCTTGCAGCTGCGACCGTCTGTCTTACTTATACATCAGTTATCTATTTTAGCACGATTCTACAACATCGTCAATGAGATTTTTTCCATCTGCCGCCGTTGTGGCTAACGTATCGCATCGTTCATTCTGTAGATGCCCGTCGTGGCCTTTCACCCAGATAAACGTGACTTGGTGCTGTTCCTTCGCTTTCAAAAGACGTTTCCACAGGTCTACGTTTTTCACCGGTTCGTTTTTGCCACGTTTCCAGCCCTTTTTCAGCCATCCGTCAATCCACTTCTGATTGAATGCGTCTACCACATATTTGGAATCCGAATAAAGCTCCACCTGACATGGACGGTTCAATGCCTCCAATCCGGCAATCACCGCCATCAGCTCCATTCGGTTATTCGTTGTCTTCTTATATCCCTGAGAGATTTCTTTTACGTGTAACTCTCCCTTGGAATCCACATACTCCAGCACAGTCCCGAAGCCTCCCGGTCCGTCCGGGTTTCCTCTTGCCGCGCCGTCTGTATAAATCTTTACGTTCATTTTCTCACCTTACAGCGCCCATTCCCCGGTCTCCAGGAAATGCGCCGCCGTCCATTCTGCATGTTCTATAATTTCTTTCTCGTACCCGATAATCTGCAGCAGCTTAATTGCATTTCTTGATACGGCTCTTCCTTTATAAAGCTGATAGTTAAACAAGATATCATTATCCCGAATTTCTTCCTGAAAATGATAATTACTGTAATCCTGCTCCAGAATCTGCGTCAGTTCCAGGTCATGTGTCGCCGCAAAACAAAGCACATTTTCCTTCACAAGGCTTTTCAATATTTGGGAAGAAGCCGCAATTCGCTCCAATGTATTCGTTCCCCGCAGCACTTCATCGATGAAACATAACATCGGAAGTTTCTCCTTTGCATGCTCCAATATTCTTTTTAACGACTTAATCTCGACGATATAGTAGCTTTCGCTTCCCTGCAGATTATCCTGAAGCGCCATGGATGAATAAATCTGGAAAAAACTTGCCCGATACGAAGTTGCGATACACGTATTGAGGCTCTGAGATACAACAGCGTTGATGGCAACCGTCTTTAAGAACGTCGATTTTCCGGATGCGTTAGAGCCCGTCAGCAGCACGCTTCGCTCCTCGGAAATGGAGTTTGCTACCGGCTCCGCAATCATCGGATGATACATATCATGAACCTCTATAAATGCCTTATCCGTCTTCTCCAATTGCGGAATTCCATGAATCGGAAGACTCTCCCGGAAGGAAGCCGCAGAAATCATGGCGTCCAGAAACCCGATATTGGCAACGAGCACATCGATATCATCCACATGTTTTTTCACTTCTTCCAACATGGAATTGAATTTTAAAAGGTCAATATGCGTCATCATACGAATCAAGTCCAGAATCGCATCCGACAGACTTCCCGTCGCCCCTTGTCCGGACATCAGAAGAAACGAACCTCTCCGGAACTTCTGGAACTTCTTCCGCACCGTTTCAATCTTCTTCGTATACTCTGCAATCACTACAATCTGAAGCTCAGACAAGTCTTTGCTTGCCTCCAGCATTCTCATGATATGGCCGAACGTCGTCAGATACGGTTCTATCTCACCTTTTCGCTTATAATATTTTGTGATATCAAACGCAAGTAACACGATGAGGATTAAAAATCCCACTCCACCCGGAAGAATCCCCATCAGAATCAATCCGAGAGGAATCGTTCCAAGCGCCAGATAGTGGAGGAAATTACTCTCTTTTTTCAAAGTGATTAATAAGTCAACATAATCGCTGATTGCGAATTTCCTTGTCTTTCCAATTTCTCCCATGCAAAGTTCCACTTGAAGCCGCTCCTTCTCATGCGTCTGAAAAAACTGCATCAAACGCTCCCGTTCATCCAACACACCCTGCTCGGTAGCCGGTGTTCTGAGAAGATAATAAAGATATTCCTCTCCGGGAGATGATTTCGCATGATTTGCATAAGCGTAAATACTGTCCATATCCAAATCATTCCATGTAGTATCGTCAATATACGGTTCCTGAACCTTTCCCTTTTTCAGGTTGTAATAAAAATATCTGGAAATCTTATCAAGTTCTGCCTCGTCGTATTGTCTGTCCGGCACGCTTCCCCAGTCCCGCTTGTACTGTTCCATCCACCGTTGTCTTCTCGCCCGTTCGCTGTATCCGAATTGAAGGATGAGAAGAAAAAATGCGCCAACAACAAACGCAACGACAACCCATATTATGTCCATTCCGATATTCCCCCTTAGTCACGAGCACATTCTTTTGCTTCTCCCGTAAGAATCTCTACGCCATGCACGAGTTCCGGCAGTACAAATTCCAGACATTCAGTTGCTCCCTTCGGGCTTCCCGGAAGATTCACAATTATCGTGTCTTTTCGAATCCCCGCCGCTGCTCTCGATAACATCGCACGTTTTGTAAAACGCATACTGTATGCCCGCATTGCTTCCGGAATCCCCGGAATCTCTTTCTCAAGAATATCGAGTGTCGCATCCGGCGTGCAATCGTCTTTTGCAAATCCGGTTCCCCCTGAAGTCACAATCAAATCCGCCAGTTGATGGTCTGCAATCTTCTTCATAACCTCCGACAGAATCAATCTGTCATCCGGAAGCACCTTCAAGAACTTCACTTCAAATCCGAACTGCTTCAATAAACGCATCACTGCCGGTCCGCTCTTATCCTCCCTCTGTCCTTGATACCCTGATGTACTTGCTACAATAATTGCTGCTTTCATTTTAAATACCTCCCCTATGGTACGTTTCTCTTTTTGTATCTAAGTTGTATCTTAACACAATTCTTCTGTCAAATGTAGAAAAACTTATACTTCTTCACAAAAAATTACTGGAAAATTTTTCCCTATTTCTATTTTTTCTTTCTTCCAGCGATTCCATATGATGCAAGACGGAACCTTTACATTTTTACAGATTCCCCCCTCGTCAAACGATGCCTTCCGCATGTCTTCTACGGTAATGCGCTCCTCCTGATTCTTCTGAAGAAAGGAAGCCACATCCGCCGGCCGATGCGATACCTCCGATATTTTCTGTCCTACGCTGTTCCAGCCGAGCACACCGATGACAAGGTCCGTCTCCGGCAGAAGAACCGGCTCATGCTCCGCAGGAATTTTAAACGGCTTTCGTCTGGAACCATCCGCTTCCACAAGTATCACATCCGCCTTCTCGCAAAGCACATCCATCCTCACATCATCCGGCATTCTGATTTTTCTATCTCCACACGTCGTTCCAACCGTAAGAACTTGTCCCGCTTTTAATTCCGGCAAGCTATGATATTCGTAAAAATTCTCCTCCGGTTTCCTCATATGAGTGGTCGTCATAACGAGAACCCGATATCCCATCTGCGCCAACTCTTCCGAAAGCGCGTATAGAAGCGTCGTCTTTCCCCCTGCTCCTACAAAAGACAGGATTCTCTGGCTCTTCGGATTCCATTCTATCGCTTCATGAATCTTCTGAAACTTTCTTTTGTCTATCGTTCTATACAATTCCATTGCGTTTCTTCCCACTGTCGAATCGTCTCATACACACCGTTTGCAATCTTCTTCGCCTTATCCGAAATGTGGAAGCATTGTTCCAATTCCTCATATCTCGGGTCAATATCCATGATTTTCAATCCCTGTTTCACTTCAAATCCATCCCGAATCAACCCCCTTAGAATTCCATCCAGAGTTGCGTAAACCGGAGTTTCTCCTACATAAGCAAGAATCTCTCCTTTTTCTACAGTCTCACCTACTCGACGCACCGCCCGAAGTTTTCCGTCTGCCGGAGCATGGATAACCCTCTCCTTCGCATACCCTCCGACCATGCCAGGAATCCCCGTATTCGGAAGAGCGCTTCCCTCGTAATATACTTTCCCGAGCGTTTCTCCACGCATCGTCTCCACGACAACGTCCACATCCTCTCCTGCGGTAAATCCCGGGCCAAGCGCAATCGTAAGTGGCGCCATGTTTTTATATGTACCGAGATTTTTCTTGGCAATAATCGCATCCACCACCACATCCGGCCGAATGCATTCGATTGATTTTCCTTCCGCATCGACAAAAACCGGAATCTCCCCCAATTCCCAACAATGCGTTCTCTCCTCCAGACGGGAAATCTTTGTCGCACGAACCCCTTCTACTTCTGCCTGTCCATCGTAAACCGCCTCTCCATAGGCAACTTGCCGTCGGATGCATGCCGGCTTCCCAATCTCCAGCACGAGCACCCGATAGCCTTCCCGATATAAGCGGTAAATAACGCCGCTCGCCAAATCTCCGCCGCCACGCACGATGACAAAAGGTCTTCTCCGATAATCGATGTCTTCCAGTTCCCGGTCTTCCGTCTCATACACATACGTATCGGAAAGATGTTCCTTTACAATCTTCTTTCCTCCCGTATCTCCTATAAGCGCCATCAATTCTTCCCGATATTGCATCCGGAACACAACCGGATTCCCCAATCTGTGACGGTTTCCCACACAGCCGATTCCTCTTCCGGAGGCAAGATATCCTTCCAAAAAGTTCTGAATCGTCTTTCTTTCCAAATAGGGCTGGTCGCATACGAAGAAACAGACCGCATCCTCCGGCTTTACATTTTGTTTTGCCAATGCTTCCAGTCCTAATCGAATCGAATAGGAGATTCCAAGCTCCGGCTTCTCATTTCGGACACCGCAATAGGACTCTCTACCCAGTGACTCCAGTAACTCCTCATATTGGCTTACTACAATCCGTTCTCCAACCGTAAAGTTCTCTGCTTCTATCCGGTTCAGACGGTCTGTCAGATGTTGATACATCGGCTTGCCATTTAACATGGACAACAGTTTATTACTGCCAAAGCGGCGGCTGTTTCCAGCCGCCAATACTATGAAATGTATTCTCATGATTTATTCATGCCCCAATATACTTTCTCCGCTGTAATCGGAAGCTCACGCACACGCACTCCAACCGCATTGTACACCGCATTCGCGATTGCAGGAGACGGCGTATTGATGACAATCTCGCCGATAGACTTCGCTCCGAATGGGCTTGTCGGCTCATAACTGCTTTCAAATTCCACACGAATCGTTCCCACATCCATACGGCTCGGAATCTTGTACTGCATAAAGGAATTGCTGTAATTCCTTCCGTTTCCTGCCTTATCATATACCACGTCTTCATAAAGCGCCATACCGATTCCCTGGGCGATACCGCCTTCTGTCTGGATTCTTGCGAGAGCCGGATTTACAACCGTTCCGCAGTCCACAACCGCCACATAATCAATCAGTTCAATATGCCCCGTCTCTTTGTCCACTTCCACTTCTGCAATTCCTGCCATGAACGGCGGCGGTGACACAGGAGAAGAACATGCCTCAGATGCATACAACGCATCGTCATTATCTGTCATTACGCGGTTTCCGATATCTTTTAGCGAGATTTCTTTGCCGCTTTCTCTGTGGAATACTTTCTTTCCGTCAAATTCTGCCTCTTCCTTCGGACAATCTAAGTATTTCGCGCCTTTCTCGACAATCTTTCCAATCAATGTCTGACACGTCTTGGCAACCGCCATACCGGTCAGGTATGTCGTGCTGGATGCATAAGAACCGGAATCATATGGAGACACATCCGTATCTACGCCGGATATGATGATATTTTCCATGTCACAATCCAGGCAATCCGCTGCCATCTGCGCAAGGATTGTGTCACATCCCGTTCCCATGTCGGAGGCTCCAATCATCAGGCTGTAGAATCCGTCGTCATTCACCTTAATCGCTACGGATGCATTGTCCACAAAGGAGATGGAAGACCCCTGCATAGCAAGAGCCGCTCCGACTGCTCTCACCTTCCCGTTTCCCATATCTCTTGCCGGATATTTCTCCTCCCAGCCAATCATCTCTTTCGCGCGGGCAAAGCAGCGGTCCAATGCACAGCTATTCGCCGTCTCGCCATAATATGCCGGCATCACCTGTCCTTCTCTTACCATGTTTTTCTCGCGGAGAACTGCCGCGTCTACGCCCATCTTCGCCGCCAACTCATCTACAGCCGACTCAACGGCAAAGATACCTTGCGTCGCGCCGTATCCGCGGTACGCTCCGGCAGACATCACATTCGTGTAAACGACATCATATGCAAAACGGAACGCTTCCGGAGTTCCATAGAGCGGAATTCCTTTGTGTCCGGTTAATCCTACCGTCGTCGGCCCATGCTCTCCAAACGCTCCCGTATTGGATAACGTATACATGTCAATGGCTTTGATAATTCCGTCCTTCGTCGCGCCGATACGTACAGTAACCTCCATCTCATGACGCGGAGAAGACGCAATCATAGATTCTTCTCTCGTATAGATGATTTTCGCCGGTTTTCCCGTCTTCATCGTGACAAGCGCCGGATAGACTTCCGCCACGACCGTCTGCTTCGCACCGAAGCCTCCTCCGATTCGAGGTTTCACCACACGAATCTGGGATTTCGGAATATCTAACGCGTGGGAAAGAATTCTGCGCACATGGAATGTGACCTGTGTGGAAGATACCACGTTCAGTCTTCCGTACAAATCCTTATAAGTATACGTGCGGAACGTCTCCATCATCGTCTGCTGGTTCGCCTTTGTATGATACGTTTCCTCTACGATATAATCACATTTTGCAAATGCGGCTTCGATATCTCCGTTTCCTTCTTCCCCATGGGCGCATAAATTGCGTTTGTTATCCGCTCCCACCGGACAGAGACTCTTCCAGTTCTCTTCCGGATGCACAAGAATCGCGTTATCCTTCGCCTTTCTGAAATCCAGCACCGGCTCCAGAACCTCATAGTCCACCTTCACCAATTTCATAGCCTTTTCTACGGCTTCTTCCGTCTCTCCTGCCACGATAGCAACCGCATCTCCTACGAAACGGACTCTCTTATCCAGAATCAGTCTGTCATACGGACTCGGTTCCGGATATGTCTGCCCCGCCATTGTAAAACGCTTGTCCGGACAATCCTTGTATGTAAGGACACATTCGATTCCCGGAACTTTCATGGCGATATCTATATTGATGTTCTGAATTAACGCATGCGCATAAGGGCTTCGAAGTACCTTGACAACGAGACAATCCTTCGGCGCAATATCATCGGTATAGACCGGCTGTCCGGTCACAAGAGCCTGGGAGTCTACCTTCGGCACCGCCTGATTCACCATCTTCATTAGTTCGTCCCCCTTTTCATCTCTAAATATTTATGGATTGCGCGGAGCTGTCCCATGTATCCTGTACAGCGGCACAGATTTCCTTCCAGATATTCCTTTATCTCTTCTGTCGTTGGTTTCTTAAGTTCCCGCACCATCGCGAGTACGTTCATGATGAATCCCGGAGAACAGAAGCCACACTGTTCCGCGCCCTCGTTCGCAAGGAAAGAGCCGAATTCTTTCGCTTCTTCCTGCAGTCCTTCCAGAGTTGTCACTTCTCTTCCATCGACTCTGGCTGCCAGCATCGCACAGGATAACTGCGGTTTTCCGTCTACCCACACCGTACAAAGACCACAGTTTGTCGTCTCACAACCGCATTTCACGCTATAACATCCTTTATCTCTTACCAATTTCAATAATGTGGTGTCTGCATCGACAGAAGCCTGAACCGGTTTTCCATTTAAAACAAATTGTATCTTCATCCTAACACTCCTCCATCAATGAATTTACCGCACGCTTTATGAGCACTTCTGCTAAATGCTTTCTGTATTCTTTGCTTCCGCGCATATTCGTACCATAAGTAAATGTATCTGCCATTTTCTTCGCAAATGCTTCCGCATCTTCCGCGCATCTAAGTTCTGCTTTCTCTGTCACGAGTTCCGCTTTCATCGGTCTCGCTCCGACAGATACATTCCATTCTCCATTCACATAGGAAACGGCGCATGCAGCTACCGGAAAATCCGTAGCGGTCGCTCTTTCTGTCAGATAGCATACGCGACGGTTATCCTTCTTCACGATGATGCGGACAAGGATATCGTTATCCCTCTCCATATGCGCAAACTCTCTCATCGGTACAATTCCGCCTTTGTAAAGCTCCACATAAGAATCCAATGCTAAAAATAACGTCAGCACATCGGAAAATCCGAATCTTCCAAACACGCTTCCACCTACGGTTGCTCCGTTGCGGAACTGCACGCCGACGATATGGCGTACGCTCTCTTTCAACGCGTTTCGAAAATATGTATTCAATCCTTCGTGAAGTTCCAGACTTCTCAAAGTGCACATACACCCAATGCTAAATTCCTCTTCGTTCTCTTCTATTGTATCCAAACCAAGTCCGGATAAATCGATGGCAGTCTGCACTCTTCCCTTCGAAAGACGCATCCACATCATTCCTCCAAGCACTCTGTTTGCTCTCTTCTGATTCAGTTCATATGCCTGTTCCAAACTCTCCGCCTTGACATAATTATTAATGGTAATCAAGAAAATCCTCCTCTCAATTGTAAAATCGCATACTTGTTAATAATATACCATATTTCGACACAAAAACGCAACAGTTTAAAACTGCTGCGTTTGCGGACTCTCCCTATAAATACTAATAAACATTCGCTATAAAATATCCATTTTCTCAATAATCGTATGATAAAATTCCTCTCCCGAATCTTGCTTCTCCAATTCCTCCAGCACCACGCCGTCTTTCAGAAGAATTACCCGATTACAATAGCTTGCCATCTTCGGGTCGTGAGTTACCATCACAATGGTTTTCCCCATCTCCCGATTGATTTTTTCCATCGTATCGATGACTGTCTTTCCGGATTTGGAATCTAAGTTTCCGGTCGGCTCGTCCGTAAACTGTATCCCTATCCCATTATGCCTTGAAAATAGGGGCTTTAACGAAATACACACTTGTGTACTGTGTATTACCTTCCAGTATGAAAGGCAAGAGCAATCTGCCCCTGCCTTTATGTATTACTTATTTTTCTTTTTATACTTGTACTTTTTATATGATTGAGTTGCATCTTGTTTTTCAACTTTGTTATACTTCTTCTGTTCCTTTTTTAACGTTTTAGGTTTTGATAGCGAAAATGATATCTCATAATCTTTGATTGTATTAGCCATTTTACTTTTAATAACTTCAGAATCAAATTCTATCCGTCCTTCAAATACTGTAATAGGTCTATCAAAAACCTTTTCTGTTTTCTCCACAAACTCCACCAGAATATTAGGATAGAAACATACAAATTCTTCATCTGTCTCTTTTCTTTTTAACACAGACGCTTCTTTTCTTTTTATTTTATCTCCAAACCTTTCTTCAAGTGTTTTTTCGATATTATATTCATTTTCCTCATATAATACCCAAATTTTCTTCTTATTTATTTGCTCTAATGCGGACACTATTCCAGAAGTCAAGAATTTATTTAATCTTTCACACGAAATAATTATTCCTTCATAATCAAATTCTTTATTATATGAAAATAATACATCTAATTCTGTCTGGTCAATCAAAGCTCTAGTATGCATATATTCATCTAATAATTCATCTGAAATTGTCTCGTTTCCAATAAGCTTTCCTATCAAATCTTTTGTATATTTCCTATTATCCTGATTGATGATTCTCTTGTCATAGTGATCTTGTGCAAAATTCCAATCTTTTTCAAAAAAGTTTTCCATTCCAGGAAATACTACATCTCGGACTTGGCGATAAAAACTATTTTGATATTTGTCTCCTATATCTCCTTTAATAATAAACTCATAGTCTTCTGACTCATCGTTTTTATAAATGAGAAGTTCATCTTTCACAAAATACAGTTTATCATAGGCAATATCTAGAATCTTATACAATTCTCTCTGTAAAACTCTTGTATTAAAAACATTGGTTTCCAGCTGATTCCGTTGATATATTTCATTTATAGTTGCATAATTACTTTCCAAAAAATCTTTTGTAATTGTTTGTTCTTGGGTTAGACAAATATCTCTTTTATGCGGACGTGCGATTACATTTTTCCCACTTTCTTCGATGCTTCCTGTAATCATATTAATCGAAAGTTCATTTAAATTCTTTTTTCGAATAGTAACTAACTTTCTATCTGCTAATGCCCTTTTTCCTCTAGGGGTCATAATCAACTTATTTTCTGAAGTAATTATATATTTCTGTTCAATCATATCGACTATCGTTTCTTTTAAAATTTTAAACTCCACGCCCATAATTGAAGAAATTTCATATACATCAGATACTTCAATATCAATTAATTTTAATATTGTTTCAAAAAACAAATTAATTTCTGTTACTTCCTTTGTCAAACAGGTAATACCTATTTCACAAAAAGGAATATAGATATCCTGTCTTTTAATTAAATGGAAATTTTTTAATTGTCGGGGAATCTTTCCCGCTACAGCTGATACTACTTGCTTCATCTCTTATCTCCTACTCCTCTATAATGCGACATCCTTCTGATTCTTTAATATATTTAATGATTTCTGGAAATTTATTTCCCCTAATTCTATAATTATCAAGAAAATTCATATCCCCAACAATAATCAACAAACATCTCGCTCTAGAAAATGCAACATTAATTCTGGCTTCAGATTTCAAAAATCCAATACCATATTTATTCGCACTACTTCGAACAGTTGAATAAAGAATAATATCTTTCTGGCTTCCTTGAAATGCATCCACAGTATCCACATCAATTTCAAGATTCTTATAAGAATGTTGTTTCACCATTGTTTGCAAAATATATTTTTGCGGTCCATACCCTGTGATCACTGCCACTTTAGTCTTTTTGGTAAGTTTAGAATCTAATTCCAACAATTTCTGTTCAATAATACTCCGTTCAAGATAATTTTGATATGATTTTTTTCCATTATTATCAAATACTTTTTCATATCGTTCTTTACTGGATCGCTTGGATGTACTAATCCATTCAATTGCAGTATCCTCATATCCTTCTATACATAATTCTCTATCTTGTGCTTCTACACCATTCTGAATTTCATCATTGTAAAATACATGGCTAATTAGTGTACCAATGGTTGGATGCATCCTATATTGGATCGTAAGACGATGTTTATTATCATCCGGAAACATATTATACATTTTTTCAAAAATTCCTTGCGCCAAACTCTCTTCATCAAGTTTTTCTCTATTATTTCTTATTATTTCGGTATCCAAAACTGGCGGTAATTGCTGATGATCGCCCACCAATATAATTTTATGCGCTTTGTTTAATGAAACAGCTAGTTCTGGAAAAGTAGCCTTAGCAGCTTCATCTACAATCACATAGTCAAAATCCACATCTCGTATTATTCTGTTTGACACAAAACCTGTACATGTTCCAGCAATAATTACTGTACTTTTAATAATATATAGTTCGACTTCATCACATTTTTTTAATTGCTCCGTCCACTCCTTTTGAATCTCTAAAATTTTTCTTGTTCTTTCTGATTTAATTCCTTTTGTTTTCTCTTTAAATTCATCAATAAATTTCTGGTCTTCTTTTGAAAATTGTGTATTTTCAATTCTTGAGTCTTCTAATTTCAAGAAATATTGTTCAAATTCCTCTTCTTGTATTCCAATCTCTTCAAGTGCATTCTTAGCATATTCATTGCATTTTTGTCTGACAGTTTGATACCACTTCTCCTTTACATCATTGATAGAATATTCTTCTTTTATTTCCTCGTTTAATTTTTCATCCTTTCCTATGCGCAGTAAATCTGGTCTTTCAGTACTTTCTCTAATTAAATCTTCTAACATTTTATCTACTGCTGGATGTGATTGTGATACCAATAAAACTTTCTTAGGCTCAACATCTGGGTTCTGCTTGTTCGATTTCAGTATTTGTAGAATTATTTCAATAATAACGTTTGTTTTACCTGTTCCCGGAGGTCCTTGAATAATTGCTATCGAATCAGCATCTAACACTTTTTTTATTGCAGTCCTTTGAGGCAAGTCCAATTCTTCATTAAAAAAATGTATAGGTTTTGAAATGACACTAACTGAAGGAGTTTCTACCCCTGAAATAATTCTTTTCAAATTAAAAGAACACTGATAATCTTCCTTTTCCAAAACATTTAGTGCATCCAACTGTCTTTCGACATTAATCTTATCTTTTCTATAGTCTAAACATATAAAACCACTTGCGGGCAACCCTATCGTTCCTTGCTTATTTATTTCTAAAATAACATGACCTTTTTCATAAAGATCATTCTCATAAGTACCTATTGGTAAGGTCATTATTCGATCCTTTTTTCGTCCAACTTTTTTCTCATAAATAAACATCTGCTCTTTATTTAATCGTTCTTCATCTATAAACGTTCCTCTTTTCAGTTTAAATCTCAAAAGATTATCTTTCACTTCATAAGAGTCATAAGGCAGTCGCACAACATTTTTCTCGATGTCTTCCCTTATTAACTCTAATAGGTCCCTCCATACGCCGTATTTTTCCTTATACTCACAATCGACATTATTATTGGATATATAATTCTCGTAATAATCAATAATAATGTTCTTGATTTCAAAACTATTATTCTTTTGTTCCCAATGTGCAAACTTTTTATCTACAAATCTTATTTTTCCTTCAAGTTTAGCATACCTTTTCCTTAATCTATCTCGCTCAATAGGTGATACTTTTCTAAATTTTACTACATCAAAAACACTTTGCTCAGCGTCAAACACACATTCTGCCAGAAAATTAAACCCTACAAAAATGTAAACCATAGTTTCCACTTCTTCGTTTGATTCTTCTTTCCTACAAAACGCATATAAATCTAAAAAGTTATCTGGAATACATGTTTCAGATACCATTTTAATATCTGCTGACTGTGGTAGCAATTTAAGATTTCTCAATTCTTTTATTCGTTCATATGCTGCAGTCATAATTATTGTTTTATCCAAATCCAAAAATCGTGCAAATAGCCTTGTAAAATCAGCTCTCAATTCAAAAATATCTTCATATCTGTCATCAGGATTTTCTGCCACCAGCTTCTTCAAAATTGGCTTTAACGAAACATCCATTCCTCGTGTTCTATCCAATACATCCTGAAACTGTACTGCCAAAGGTGGCTGCTTTCCTGTAAACAAATAATAAATCACTGCGCCAAGTGAATACAAATCACTTTTTTCAGTCGCATTTTCACTATGCTGGTGAACTTCAGGTGCAGAATAAGCGTTTGTTCCTAATTTGTATACAGTTGCAGAATTAATCATATCATTGATTTTACATATTCCAAAATCAATCAATTTTACGTTTTTATCTTCAGTAAGCATAATATTATTAGGATTAATATCTCTATGAATAATGCCATTAGAATGTGAAATTTCAATGGCATCCAATAATTGTTTTATAATTGAGAATCTTTCTTTCGCACTAAAATTTTCAATAGGCGTTTTTCCTAATTCAATACCATTTATATACTCTAAATAAATCACACCAACTTTTTCTCTTGTTGTTGCTGTAAGCAAATAATCTTCCCCTAAAATATTCACAATATTTGAACATTTATTTAATTTATGTAAAGCTCTCATTTCTCTTGTAAATATAGCCTGATATAAAGGTTGTTCAATGCCGAAAATAATTTTTCGGACAATTAAATCCCCATTGTCCTTATTTTTTAATACATCCACCACAGAATTTGTATCTCCACGTTCCTTTAGTCTTTTGTATCTTTCCCAATCTTTAAATGTACTCATCCCATATGCTCCTTAAAACGAAATAATAATTATATTCATTATACCACTTTCATTTTTAAAAACATACAGAAATCACAAACATTATTTTATCCCCACAACCACCAGCAGGCACGTTTCCCACGCCCCTGCCAGTCGCTGATTATTTTCTTCTTCATTAAAAATTCTTGATCAGATTCAAGTCTCTTTTATTCAATGCCTTTCGCATTGCTTCATTTTCTTTCTGTAATGTCTCGTTCTCTCTTTTTAATTTTGCCACCTGCTGTTCTAATTGCAGGAT
>CAJJYZ010000033.1 GCA_905197485.1 uncultured Lachnospiraceae bacterium
ATGGGACATTTTCCCTTGGGGTATATTAGGACATTATCATAAATGGTTTATAAAAGTTCGCCTTCGGGAAAATAAATGCTTGCATATTCTTTGACTTTCTGCTAAAATACTTAGTGTTGTGGGTCTTATTATGACTATTAATATCGTTAGGAGGTGCAGTCATGGCTAAATGTGCTATTTGTGAAAAGGGAGCTCATTTTGGAAACAGTGTGAGCCACTCTAATAGAAAATCACCAAGAATGTGGAAATCAAACGTAAAATCAGTAAGAGTGAAAACTGAAGGCGGTTCTAAGAAAATGTACGTTTGTACTTCTTGCTTAAGATCAGGAAAAGTAGAACGTGCTTAATAGAGCGAAAAAAAGAGATGATTCGAATTTGAATCATCTCTTTTTTTGCGTTACTTTATAGAATAAAAAGGTCTCTTCTCCCGTTTCACGAATACTAGCAGCAAAACAATACATATCCAAGCAGCAGACAAATAATAAAAATTGCAACCTCAAGAAATGTACTGGACAATACCATCGCGAGCAAAATGCCAATCGCAATCCAAAATAATGCAAATCCTACCACACGTTTCATTTCACACATCCGAATACATTCCTTACTCTATTCTATGCATCTGTTTTCCTTCTATGCCTGTTCCTCGTTTTCTTTTTTCTCTCCCTGTTCCAGAATATCAACCACATCGTCTTCCGTCATCTTTTTCTCTTTGTCGGAAGAAAAACGGTCAATCACATCCGGTACCATATCGAGGATTTTCGTAATCGTATCCTGATTTCTGATATTGACAAGCTTTGTTTTTCCATTCTGAATGACAAGCACAGCGCTCGGCGACATCTTTCCTCCGAGACCTCCGGCTCCTTTGCTCTTCTTATCTCCCTCAAACGCTCCGGCGCCAACCGCGAAAGATACGTCCACAAGCGGCAAAATTATCGTATCTCCGATATGAATCGCCTCTCCTACTACCGTCTTCGATGACACAACACTGTCCATTCCCTGAAAAAGGGATTCCACTGTATTCTTAAAATTATTCTCTGCCATTTGCCTTCCTCCATTCATTGATTCTTATAATTGAAACTGCCGTATATGTTGATACGTAGTTCGAATTTCTTTGCTTCGGAATAGATGAAAAAGTACAATTCCCACATAGATTCCACGCAGTTTTCCCCTGATGTGAAGTTCGCCTTCCAGTACTTTTTTCTCAAAATCCGGCTGAATCTTTAGATTGTCTCCATAAAACGGATACAAAATACTGAGTCCTGCCAGCATTCTTCCCGTATCATAAGGTTCCTCGAATCCGTAATGAATCCTTCCTCTGATATCCTTCGGCTTTAAAAACCGAAGAAAAAGAAGCGCTTCTTTTTTTAGCGTCACAAAAGCGGTTCGATGCGTTTCATCCCCGATAAATTCCAGAATCTTCTCCTTCTTTTCTCCAATCCCTTTGATTGTATCACAAATTTTTGTAATTGTGAATTTTATCTTCCGGAGCAGTGCTTTCCATTTCTCCATCATAGAAAAGCGTTTTCTTTTTTTCTTCCGTTTCGGATGGGACTCGATTCTCTTCGGCTCTTCGTGCACCGGCTTCTTCCGTTGCGTATTCTTTTGCAAATCCGGTTCTTCTTGCACGCGCTTCGGTTTCTGTTCTTGTACCACAGGCTTCGGTGTGTCCGGAGATTCTTTGACACTTTCCTCTGTTTCTTTTGACGCATCTTTCTGTTGCGTTTGACTGCCCTGATTCATCTTCTTCCAGGCAATGCGGAGCTGCCATCGCATGGATTCCGGCTCATAGCATAAGAAACCGGCAATCAGACGATACAGCCATCTCCCCCGCACTTCTATTTTGAAAGAATCCGAGCCTTCTCCGCGCATGGCGTCTATCTCATAGTGGAGCGGTGCGAATACAATGACGAGCAGGGAAAACAGAAGCAATCCGAGAATCACTGCAATTAGTATTCCAATTATTTTTAATATCATCAACAAAATATGTAGCATCAATCCCGGCTCCCTTGCTGTTCCAAAATAAACTCTCTAATATTCAAATCATTTCTCTTCTCATAAGTATCTTCGCTGATTTTCTGTACGAGCTGCAACGCTTCCTCATAGCATCCCGCGATTCCCACCAGAAACTTAGAATCCGGCTTCTCGTACTTTTGCTGCAAGAACATAGAATCGAAAAACTCCAACTGATTCGCAGGATTTCTTGTAAGTGTAATCATATAGCAGCCCAGACTTCCTTTTCCTGCTTTCAATCTTCTTAAAATTTTCTCTTTTCTTTTTCTTAAGCTTTCACTTACATACAAATCCTTATAGAATTCCATACACGACCTTCTTACTGCTAATAATAACTGTTTAATATCTTCTTTGCAACATTGACTGCCCGTACTCCGGACGTATCGGCGCCTTCTACCAGGACGCTGATAACCAGTTCCGGATTCTCCACATTCGTAAATCCGACGAACCAGGAATGTGTTTTCGTCTTATCGACGCTGTATTCCGCGGTTCCGGTTTTTCCGGCGACCGTATAGTTCTGTCCGCGTAACGCTTTCGCAGTTCCTTCTTCTACGACCGCTTCCATATATTCTGTAAGCTGTGCCGCTTCTTTGCTTGTCATAAGCTGGGCATACTCTTCCGGCATATTCTTGCTGACGGTCGTTCCGCTGTAATTTGTAATGCGGTCCACCAGATATGGTTTCATTAGCTTTCCGCCGTTGGCGATGGAAGCCGTAATCAAAGCCATATGATACGGGCTTACTTGGGTTTTTCCCTGACCGATGGCGGTCATCATCACTTCCGCGTCGCTGTCTTTCTCAGAGAGCACAAATTTACTCTCTCCGTACATTAACGGAGATGGGAGTGCGGAATTGAAGAGCAAGTCCTTTGCGGTCTCCCGATATTTTTTGATGTTCAGCGACAAACCGATATTGGAAAATGATGCGTTGCAGGAATTTGCGACCGACGTACGCAAATCTTCTTCCCCATGAGCCACATCTCCGCTACAGTGAATCGTTGTCCCTTCATGCTCAATCTCGCTGGAACATTGATACGAGTAGGATGGATAATCGCTGTTTTGTCTCATAAACGCAAGGGCTGTCACAAGTTTAAATGTAGAACCTGGCGCATATTTTCCTTGTGTCGCACGATTCAAAAGGGCGCTGTCTTCATCCGCATTTAAAGACGCCCAATTTTCCGCCACATGGTTCGGGTCATAAGTCGGCTTCGACACCATACTCAAAATCTTCCCCGTACTTGCTTCCATCACGACAACCGCGCCTTTGTGACTTCCAAGCGCGTCATAAGCCGCTTGCTGCAAATCGGTATCTAAGGTTGTCACCACATTGTCTCCGATATTCTTCTCTCCTTGAAATTCTTTGGAAATCTTTTCCAAAATAAATGCGTTGGAAGTCAACAGATTAAAATTCTCTACCGATTCCAGTCCCGCCTTCCCTTTCACCGCATATCCGAGGACATGGGCAAATAAATCATCCTGCGGATAGTTCCTTGTCTCTGTCCCGTCTTCCGCCACATCCGTCTCAGCCAGAACCGTTCCATCCTGCGCTAAAATCTTGCCGCGCACAACCCGGTCTGAAAACAAGTCCTGACGACGGTTATAAGGACTGTTAATGATATCTTTTGCCTCCACCACGTTGAAATATACAATATATCCCATCAACACAAGGAAAATGCTGACAAATAAGTATGTGATTCTTGCAAATTCCTTATTTCTCGGCTTTTTCTTTTTTGAAGCCTTCTTTGCAGGCTTCTTCGGAGCCTCGGTTCTTCGCGCAGGAGGAGGCGATGCTTTTGGACGTCTGTTTCTCGGAGGAGGCGTTCTCCTATCTCTTTCTTCTCCTCTCTTCGTATCGTCCGGAAGCTGTTCCAGCCGGCTGTCCAGGTCGTCGTCCATAAGAATCAGAATATCGTCGTCCCGATACTGTTTTTTGTCTTTCCTGTCTTGTCTTCTCTCTTTCAATATCTTCTTCCTCATCTTCTCTTAATACATATAATCCTTGAATAATCGCGAACATAATCACTGTACTTAGGACAGAACTTCCACCGTAGCTCACAAGCGGAAGCGTGACTCCGGTCAAAGGAATGAATTTTGTCACGCCTCCAATGTTAAGGAATATCTGAAAAATATAACAGGTTCCAAGTCCAAGCGCTACCAGCTTGTAAAATGTATTATGAAGCTGCATCGCGATATTCAGAAACATCACATAACAACTCACGCAAATCAAAATGAGACAAAGGGCAAAAATCAGACCCAGTTCCTCTGCGATGGCTGCAAAGATGGCATCTTCTGTAGCTACCGGAATCGTGTTCGCCGCTCCCTGACATAAGCCCATTCCAAACCAGCTTCCCGTTCCGATGGCGAATAATGCCTGAGCAACCTGGTGTCCCCCGCCGCTTTCCGGGCTAATCGGCCCTCTCCACACGTCCACTCTCGTCCGGACATGGGAAAATAACCGATAGGCAATCCCCGCAGCCACTCCTCCTGCCGACACACCGGCAAGAACATAGAGCGGCTGATGCGTCGCCACATAAAGCATCACCAAATATACGACAAAGAGAATCAACGCCGCACCAAGGTCTGTGCTCATTACAAGGAGCAGCACCTGTGCCGCCGCCAGCATTGTCGTAACGACCACGTCTTTGAACTTCGTCGATTTCTGCAATCTTGCCGCGACAAAAAATACGAAGGTAATCTTTACGAATTCGGAAGGCTGTACTCCGAATCCTGCAATCATGAATCCGAGTTTCGCTCCATCTGACTTCCCGGCAAAGAGGAATACGATTAAGAGCGCGACGATTCCGATTCCCGCGTAGAGCCACTCCCAGTCGCAGAGAGCCTTGACCTTCCGGATGATGACCGGAACAATCAGACTCAGAAGCACTGCGCCGGAAGCAATGACACATTGTTTCACCGCATTGTTAAACTTCAATCTTGTCAGTATAATAAATCCGATGGCAAACAACATACACATGTTATTCACAACCAGTCTGGATACTTTCGGATAAATCTTCGTATACAGAAGGATGATTGCGAGAAGGAACACAACTTCCATTCCGTAAAGCACAAGAATCTTATTGTCATCCAGCTTCAGATACAGTACAAGATATGCCATGAAATGAATCGCGAACATCATCACATTCTGTCTTCTTAATATACTCCGTTTCTTCCTTTCACTCTGATAACCAAATACCGAGAAACACTCATATGTATAAACCGCGATACAAATAATCATCAGATATTTTGATAATTCTACAATAATATTGACCAATTTTTCACCTACTTTATGCCCCGCTTAAAATGTCCTCTTGTAAATGTCCCTTCCGGGGGATTGATTCGTTTCTTCTTTAAAAATACGTCTTCAAAATATGTAAGAATCCGATTCGTTTCTTCTTTTCCTTCCAGCGTAAAATGTAACCGCAATGCTTTCGGCGAAAGCATCGCAATCTCTTCTGTCTGGTCGAGAAGACTGAACGGCTTTGCGTTATAGATGACGTTATAGCAGTAATCACAGCAGTTTTTCACTGTAAACTCCTTGTTCTTCCGGTCCGTCATCTTCAAAAATCCCGGAACCTTCGTGCATCCTTCGGTTGTTTTTCTGATGCATTGCGCCGAAACCATCATCTGCAGATAGCCGTACACAATCAATTCCATCTCCCGGATTCCAAGTTCTCTTAATTCCCGATAATTCAGTTCCAACGGCGCCGTAAGCCCCGCCACGTTCTGCTCTTTCCAGAATTCCTTCGCCTGATGATTGAATTCATACATATTGCAGTCCACGACTATCGGGAGGCTCGGCGCTTTTTCTCTTACGAAAGCATAACTTTCATAGTTTCTCACGAGCACGCCGTCCATACCGAAGTTTGTAAAAAAGTCTTCATAAAGACTCTTTGCATTTTTACGGAAAATATACGGCATGGCAAAATATATTTCTATTTTTCTTTCATGCGCTCTTTGCGCCATCTTCTTCAACACATCATTTTCCCACGCTTGTCCGACAATATTGCAGTCCACATAAATGCGGGAAACGCAGTCAAAGGAAATCACTGTCTCAAACTGCTCCGGTTTCTCCACGTATACATAAAAGCTGTCCGTTTTCCCCTCGGAAGATTCTGCCTGTTTTTCTGTTACTTCTTTTTCGCGTACCGGTTCCTGTCTTCGATATTGAGATAACAGCTTTTCTTCTAACCGCTCGATTCCTCGTCTTCGCAGTTCGTTCAAAGACTGAAGCGGAAAGAAAATTCCATCGTCCATCTCAATCTCCAGCTTATCGAAAGCGAACTCTGTATTTCCTGTTTTTCGTAACTGTTTCTCAATCCGCTCTCTTGTCATCGGCTGATTCATCGCCTTCTGGACTTCCTCGCCTTCTACTTGAACAGCAAGAGATTGGGAATACAATTCCAGTTTAGCACCTTTCCCGGAAGAAAGTATTAATTTTCCATTTATTTTTTCTTTTATTTTTCTTTCTACCACATCTTCCCGCAATTGGCGCAGCAACGCTTCGTTCCTTGTTCGGTTCAAAACCATCCCTTTTGCAAGCGGTCTTTTGCTCCGCAACGGAAGAGACACTGCTTCCCCTGCTTTGATATCCCTTCCCAACGTGTAGTTTTCCTTGTCCGGCAACTCCACGACATCGCCTTTATGCATCTCTACAAGCGCATGCATCTTCACGTCTTTCCCCTGTTGTTTCACAACACGAACCGACGGAACACCCGCATGGTTCGGGCGTGTCAAAGATAACATTTCCTTTCCGTTCCACATCTTATAATACCCGCTGTGGAACCCACCGCGATTGTAAAGGTCCATCAGGATTTCCCTGTCCTCTTTCGTCACATGGAATCCCTTTCTTCCGTTTTCCAAATATGCATCCACATATTTCCGGTAAATGGAAGTCACCGCCGCCACATATTCCGGTTTTTTCATCCTGCCTTCAATCTTGAAGGAATGGATTCCGGCTTCTATCAAGTCCGGAAGCAAATCTACCGCACACATATCCTTTAAGCTCATTGTATAAGACGTCTTCCCGTTTACCTTGTAAGGAAGACGGCAAGGCTGTGCACATTGGCCGCGATTTCCGCTTCTTCCGCCAATCAGGCTGCTGTAAAGGCATTGTCCGGAATAGCAATAGCACAGAGCTCCATGTACGAAGCTCTCTATCTCCAGATTCGTCTGCTTTGCAATCTCCTCAATCTCCGGAAGCGTCATCTCCCGCGCGGTCACCACGCGTTCCACCCCTAGCGATTCCAGGAATTTTGCTCCCGATACGTTCGTAATGGTCATCTGCGTGCTTGCATGCACCGGAAGGTCCGGAAAATGCTCCCGGATAAACTTCAGCACTCCGATATCCTGCACAATCACCGCGTCTAGCCCTTGTCTGTAGTATGGAAGAAGATAGTCATACAACATCCCGTTCAATTCCTCTTCTTTCAAAAGAGTGTTCACAGTCAGATAAATCTTTCTCCCATGCAAATGTACATAGTCAATCGCTTCCAGCAAATCATCTTCGCCCAGATTCTCCGCAAACGCCCGCGCGCCAAAACTGCTTCCGCCAATATAAACTGCATCCGCACCGGCAGATATGGCTGCTTTCAAACTCTCATAGGACCCTGCCGGAGCCAATATTTCTACTTCTCTTCTCATGGTTCTCCTTAAAAAAGACTGTCCGATGACAGCCTTTTATGATTTTTTTCGATTCTTTAGTTCTGTTTCAAGTTTTACAATCTGTTTCTGCAGCTCATTATTTTCAACCTTCAAGCTGTCATTCTCTTTTTCCGCCTTCTCCAGACGAAGCTGTACGGAAATTAATTCATGCTTCAAATCGTACATTTCTTTATCCTTGACTTCCACGTCCGCCTCGGACGTTGTCGCCAGTTTCTTCGCTTTGAAATAATCGTCTGCAATATTCAGTGCGAGAAGAATACTTCTTGTCTCTGCACTCTGTTTCTTATATCCTTCTGTGCTTGCGCACTCTTCAATCTTATGATTCAAATAGGAAGAAATCTTCTGTAAATACTCTTCGCTCTCAAACCCGCTCAATGTAAATACTTTTCCTCCGATTAATACTTCTGTATTGTTTCTTGACGATGCCATATAGGACGCCTCCTTATTTCCGTTCTGTACTCTTACCCATTATAAACTAAAATGCTTGAAAATCCAACCATTTTAGATATTTTCATCAGAAATTCCCAAATGATGATACGCTTTTTCTGTGACAACTCTTCCTCTCGGGGTTCTCTGAATGAAGCCATTTTTCAGCAAATATGGCTCGTAGACATCTTCAATCGTACCGGAATCCTCTCCGATAGAAGCAGCCATCGTCTCAAGTCCGACCGGCCCTCCCTGAAACTTCTGAATCATGGTGAGAAGAATATTCCGGTCGATGTGGTCCAGACCATACTTATCGACTTCCAGTAAATCAAGCGCGTAATTTGCGACTTCCTCTGTAATAATTCCATCATATTTTACCTGTGCAAAATCCCGCACACGTTTTAATAAGCGGTTGGCAAGTCTCGGCGTTCCCCGGGAACGTCTCGCCAGCTCCAATGCTCCCTTCTCATGAATCTCCACATCCAACACCTTGGCGGAACGCATAATAATCGTGCAGAGTTCTTCTGCCGTATAGAATTCCAAATGTTGTACAACCCCAAACCGGTCCCGAAGCGGAGCACTTAGCATTCCGGCTCTTGTCGTCGCCCCGACGAGTGTAAATTTCGGCAGTTCCAGCCGGATGGAGCGAGCGCTTGAACCTTTTCCAATCATGATATCGATGGCAAAATCTTCCATCGCCGGATAGAGAATCTCTTCCACCTGTCGATTCAGCCTGTGAATCTCATCCACAAACAGCACGTCCCCTTCCTGAAGATTATTCAGAATCGCCGCCATCTCTCCCGGTTTTTCAATTGCCGGTCCAGAGGTAATCTTAATATGGACATCCATCTCATTCGCAATGATTCCTGCCAGCGTCGTCTTTCCAAGTCCCGGAGGCCCATAGAACAAGACGTGGTCCAACGCTTCCTGCCGTTCTTTCGCCGCCTGAATATAGATTCGAAGCATCTCCTTTGCTTTTGCCTGTCCGATATAATCTTCCAGCATCTGCGGGCGCAGATGATTCTCAATTTTCAAATCCTCTTCCAGACTCTCTGTTGTTATAATTCTCTTACCCATTCTAAACCTCTATCTTAAAACATCATATACTTCAAAGCCTGCTTGAGTACGATTTCCACATCCATGTCCTCGGTAATCTCCACCTGCTTCACTGCCCGAAGCGACTCTGTACTTCCATACCCAAGCGCCGTCAATGCCTGCACCGCATCCGTCTGTACACCGGAGATTCCGCCTTGATAAGAAATCTCTTCCGCCGATTCCTGACCCTGAATCACATCGTCCATGCTCAATTTATCTTTCAGTTCGATAATCAGCTTCTCCGCCGTCTTTTTCCCGATACCAGGAGCTGCCGAAATCGCCTTGGCATCCCCCGCAAGAACTGCGAACCGTAAATCGTCCGGCGTCAGTTTTGACAGAATGCTAAGTCCTCCCTTAGGACCAATCCCGCTCACCCCGAGCACAAGTTTGAATATTTTCAAATCGTCCCTTGTCAAAAAGCCAAATAACTGCATGGCATCTTCCCGCACATTCAAATATGTGTGAAGTTTCACTTCGCTTCCGATAGATGGAAGCCTTCCCATAGACTGTCCCGGCATATAAATTCCGTATCCGACACCGCCCACATCGACGATGACTTTCTCCTCTTCAATTGCCGCCAATTCTCCTCTGATATATGAAATCATACGTTCTCCTTTTCTACCATCGTATTTTCCTCAACCTGCTTAACATCTCGTTCGCGAGAATTCCGATGACGATTCCGGTCAGAAGTCCTGAAATCATCAGAACCGGCACGTAATAAAACAGGTTCAGACTCTCTGTCACAAGCATTGCGACGAGAAGCTGTCCCACATTGTGAAAAACGCCTCCCGAAACGCTAACCCCAATCACACTAAAACGCTGCCCCTTCTTCAGGAGCGTCATTACAAGCAGGCTCAGGATTCCTCCAGCCAGACTATAGAGGATGCTGAACAGATTCCCGAACATAAATCCTGCCAATATCACCCTTGTGACAGCCAGCAGAAAAGTCTGCTTCCACGACATTTTATACAGGGCTATCACGATAATCAGATTCGCCAGTCCCAGTTTCACTCCGGGAATTCCGATATGAAAAGGAATCAAGGTGTCGATATAGCTGAACAACAACGCAAGCGCAGTAAACACACCAAAATGAACCGCTTCTTTCTTCATCTGATTCTCCTCTAATTTGCAACCGCATCATTCTCAGTCTGTTCTCCCGTCGTCACCGTCACAACAACCTGGTTCGGAAGACAGACAATACTTTCTCCGTTTTTGGAGATTGCCTTCTGTTCCACACAGAGCTTATCCGGACAATCCGCATCTATCATATCCGCTTTCCCATCCCGGATTTCTAACAGATTCGTGTTATGAATCTCTATCGTCTGGTCTTTATCAAGGCGATATTCTCCATATACTTTCCCGCCGACCGTCACTTCTACAACGGCGCCGTCACCACTCCATACACGTTGAAAGACAACCAATAAAATCACCGCAGCCAGTAATATTCCTGCAATCAGTACATAATCATTTTTCTTCATAGTTTTACCTCTGTCGTTTATTCTAGCACATCGTCCTTTAGAATGCAACCACACGTTCGATATCAAAAAAGGAGAATACCATCTTTTGATGATATCCCCCTTGATTTCTTCTATTACATCGTAATAATTTTCTTCGGACATTTCAACGCGCATGCGCCGCAATCTGTACATTTTGTCAAATCAATCTTTGCCAGATTATCTTCGAAGATGATGGCGTCATTTCCACAGACTCTCTGACACATTTTACATCCGATACATCCGGTTGTACATGCAAATGTCACTTCTTTTCCTTTATCCTTGGAACTGCACTGTACCAAATGCTGCTGTGTATACGGCACTAACTCGATTAATTTCTTCGGACACGCCGCCACACATTTTCCACAGGCTTTACATGCTTCTTTATCTACCACTGCCACGCCGTCCACGATATGGATAGCGTCAAACGGACAAGCCTTCACACAGCTTCCGTAACCGAGACAGCCATAACTGCATGACTTCGGCCCTCCGTTTTGTACCATATTCACCATCGTACAATCTTCGATTCCGGTATATTTATAGTTCTGGCTCGTCTTCTCGCATGTTCCTGCACATTTCACAAATGCAGTCATCCTTACAGAATCTCCGGCCTCTTTTCCCATAATCGCGCCGATTTTTTCTGCGACAGGAGCTCCTCCTACCGGACAACCTCCGATTTCAGCCTCTCCTTTTACGATTGCGGCTGCAAGACCGGAACACCCTGCGTAGCCGCAGCCACCGCAGTTATTTCCCGGAAGTACGCCCATAATGGCTTCTTCCCTCTCATCTACTTCTGCCGCGAACTTCTTACCTGCGATTCCAAGGAAAGCGCCGATGAATAATCCGGTACCGCCTACGATGCAGGCTGCAATTATCATTCCTGTTATACTCATACTATCCTGCCTCCTAAATCAATCCTGAGAATCCAAAAAACGCAATGGCCATAAGCGCTGCAGAGATGAGCACGATTGGTGTTCCCCGGAAAGATTCCGGAACATCATTGTACTCTGTCTTTTCACGAATCCCCGCCATAATCACAATCGCAATCGTAAATCCAATCGCGGTTGCCGCTCCGTTTACCACGCCTTGTAAAATGTTGTACTCTTTCTGCACGTTTGTAAGCGCTACGCCGAGCACTGCGCAGTTTGTTGTGATAAGCGGAAGATAGACGCCAAGGGCGTTGTATAACGGCGGCATCACTTTCTTCAGGAACATTTCTACAAACTGCACGAGAGCCGCAATAACAAGAATAAATACAATCGTCTGTAAATATTCAAAATGAAGCGGCGCCAATATGAACTTATAAATCAGTCCGGTTACAAAGGAGGAAATCGTAATAACGAACACGACCGCGCCGCCCATTCCGGCAGCCGTCTCTACCTTCTTCGACACTCCGAGGAACGGACAGATTCCTAAAAACTGGCTAAGCACTACGTTATTCACAAGGGCAGAGCCAACCGCAATGATTAATAATTCTTTCATCTTCGTCCCTCCTACTCTTCATTTCCTGTTGGAAATACTTTTCCACTACATGCGGTATTTCCACAGCTTGCACAGCCTTCGCCACAGCCGGCCGGTTTCGTCTCTTTGCCTTTTTTCGCATGGTTTGCTTTCACTTTATTCTGCAATGCCACAAGGCCTGCCAGGACGAGGAACGCACCCGGTGCAAGGATGAAAATTGTGACCGGTTCATAGGAAGCCGGCATCACGCGGAAACCAAAAATCTCTCCCGCACCGATGACTTCCCTCACAATTCCGATGGAAGTAAGACCGACTGTGAATCCAAGTCCCATTCCGATTCCGTCAAAGATGGACGGAAGCACCGGATTCTTGGACGCATAACTTTCCGCTCTTCCTAAGATGATACAGTTTACAACGATAAGCGGAATATATAATCCGAGCGAATCGTATAAGCTTGGAAGGAATCCTTCCAGTAAAAACTGCACAATCGTTACGAAGGAAGCAACGACTACGATAAACGCCGGCATTCTGACGGAATCCGGTATGATTTTACGAAGCATGGAAATCAGCATATTGGACATTACAAGTACTACAGTTGTTGTAAGTCCCATTCCCACACCGTTCATCGCCGATGTTGTAACAGCCAGTGTCGGACACATACCAAGCATGAGCACAAACGTAGGATTTTCTTTTACGAGACCGTTAAACAGTCTTTCTGTACATTTATTCATTGCCACTGCCTCCTAACACATTCTGATAATATGCAAGTCCGGCATTCACCGCACTTGTCACCGCTCTGGAAGTAATCGTCGCGCCGCTTAATGCGTCGATATTCCCGGACGGATTGTCTTTTTTCACTTCAAATTTCTCTGCCTTGACGTTGCTGAACTGGTTTTTGAATGCAGGTTCCGTCGCATTCATACCAAGCCCTGCCGTCTCGCTGATGGAAAGAATCTCGATTCCGGCAACGGTTCCGTCTTCCAGAATCCCAACTGAAATTTCAATCTCTCCGCCATAGCCTTCTTTGGATGCTGTCGTAACCGCATAGCCTACAGGCTCTCCGTTTTCATCCATTGCCAAAGCCGCTTCTTTTACATAACAGCCGGATACACCCGCTTCTTTCAGCGCCTTTTCCGCTTTTTTCTCATCCGGCTCTTCTGTCTGGAATTGCTTTGCCCCCGGAAGAACCTTCTGATACGCCTCCTGCTTCGCCTTCTCCTGAGAAGCCGCGATTGGATTCTTCGTCACTTCATATACGAGTCCAAGAAGCATACCGGAAACCAATGTAATCGCCGTCAAAATCGCGGCATTTTTCACAATCTTATTCATTACCGTTCGCCTCCTTTACCAAATGGTTTTGGAAGAGTTACTTTCTCGATAAGCGGCACAAGAAGGTTGCTGATGATAATCGCATAGGAAACACCTTCTGCAGAGCCGCCGAAGAGACGGAATAATCCGGTCAAAATACCAAGACACATACCATAGACTATCTGTCCGCGCTTTGTAATCGGCGAAGTCACATAATCTGTTGCCATGAACCATGCGCCGAGCATCAACCCGCCGCCGCCAAGATGTGCAATGATATAATCGGTATCGAGTCCATGTCCTCCGAACACGATAATAAAAATTACAAATGTCACGAGGTACGTTCCCGGAATCCGAAGGTCAATGACTCCCATCAGAATCAGGAAAACCGCCCCGATAATGATAGCAATCATGGATGTCTCACCGATAGTTCCGGCGATATTTCCAACGAGCATATCCCATGTATTCACGCTCTCCCCTGCTTTCAAAGCGGCGAGCGGAGTCGGGCTTACGACCGCATCATTGTATACAAAGGTTGTCATTCTTCCGGTAAAAGATATGAGAAGGAAACATCTCGCCGCAAGAGCCGGGTTCATGAAATTCTGTCCCAATCCTCCAAATAACTGCTTTACAATCAAAATTGCGAAGACACTTCCAAGTACACACATCCACCAAGGAGTAGTCGGCGGTAAATTCAGGGCAAGCAACAGTCCTGTTACCGCGGCGCTGAAATCACCGATTGTCACTTTTCTCCCCATCAGTTTCTCATATACATATTCTGTCAATACCGCGGAAGCAGTTGTCACCGCCACTACAACAAGGGCATGCATTCCAAAGTTGTAAATTCCGAATCCTGTTGCAGGAAGCAAAGCAATCAGTACGTACAGCATGATATTGCTTGTTGTCGCTTTGGAACGAATATGCGGGGAAGATGATATATTATAGTTCTCGTTCACTTTTGTCACCTCATCCTTTATTTTTTTCTATGTGATAATGCAATCTTTCGCATTGCACCAATCGACTGTTTTAACTGTCGTTTTGCCGGACATACATAGCTGCAGGAACCGCACTCTACACATTCCAGCCCTTCCATCTTCTTGAATCTCTCTTCCTCATGATGTTCCGCCAGGTCCGCAAGTCTGGATGGAATCAGACGGCTCGGACAGACTTCCACGCAGCGTCCGCAGTTGATGCATGCGGAAGGCTCATAGGCAGATACTTCGTCTTTCGTGAATCCAAGAATGGAGGACGAAGTCTTCGTCACCGGCACATCGGTTGTGAACATGGCAAATCCCATCATCGGCCCTCCGGAGATTAACTTCTCAGGCTCTGTCTTGAATCCGCCTGCCGCTTCTATCAATTCTGCCTGGTTCATTCCGAAAAATGCTTTAAAGTTTCCCGGTTCAGAAATCGCATCTCCGCTGACAGTCACGATTCTCTCAAGAACCGGTCTTCCTTCCACGACCGCTGTGTGAATCGCAATCAACGTCTCCACGTTATCTACGATACATCCCGCGTCTGCCGGAAGCATGGAGGAATTGATAGCCCGTTGTGTTGTCGCATAGATAAGCTGACGCTCTGCCCCTTGAGGATATTTTGTCTTCAGGACTTTTACTCCCATGCGTTCTTCCTGGCTTGTCAGCTTCTGAAGCTTCTCGATACAATCCGGTTTATTATCTTCCACCGCAAAGATTCCTCTTGCATGTTCAAACAAAGAAAGCACCACGCGCATTCCGCTGACCAATTCTTCTGTATTCTCAAGCATCCGTCGGTAATCTGCCGTAATATACGGTTCACATTCCGCACAGTTTGCGATGATGTAATCAATCTTCTCCGGCTCCTTCGGCGAGAGTTTTACATGCGTCGGGAATCCCGCGCCACCCATTCCGACAATGCCGGCATCGCTGATTTTTTTCTTAATCTCATCTTTGCTCAATTCGTTCAGAGGCTTTGCGTCTTCACGCTCCGCTTTCTCATATAATCCGTCGTTCTCAATTACAATGGACAGCACCTTTGAGCCTGTCGGGTTGAAACGCATCTCAATCCCTTTCACCGTTCCTGATACAGACGAATAAATCGGAGCGGACACGAACCCTCCTGCCTCTGCAATCTTCTGTCCTCGTAATACGCGGTCACCTTGATTCACAATCGCACTTGCCGGAGATCCGATATGCTGTGAAAGAGGAAACACCAATTCTTCTCCCGGCAAAATCGATTGAATCGGTTTGTCTTTAGAAAGTTTTTTCCCGTCATCCGGATGAATTCCGCCTTTAAATGTTAGAAGTCCCATTCTTCTCTCCCTTTCTTATATTTATTTATATTTTCTATATATTGTTCTTATAGATTTCCTTTTCATATATCATACTAGAATTCGTTCTACTTTTCTACAAAACATGCGTAATTTTTTGTATCTTTTGAAAAACATCTTGACGTTTTTTTAACATATTTTTTACAATTTTTCACAATAAAATAACGCCATCGCTCGTACTCCTCCTGTATAGCCAATCCCCAAAAACTTCGCAAAGCATAAAAAAATAGAGGCTAAAAGCCTCTATTTCTAAGTATTTCTTATTCTTCTACCGCTTCTTCTGCAGGAGTTTCTGCTTCAAGAACTTTCATGCTTAAGCTGATTTTCTTCTCAGCAGCGTTTAAGTCTACGATTTTTGCTGTGATTTCCTGTCCAACTTTTAACACATCTGCCGGTTTTTCAACATGTGTTTTGGAAATCTGTGATACGTGGAGCAATGCATCCACACCCGGAGCTAATTCTACGAACGCACCAAAGTCTGTCATTCTTGCAACTTTACCTGTTACTTCTGTACCAACTGCATACTTCTCTTCTGCATTTGCCCATGGATTTGTCTCTGGGAATTTTAAGCTCAATGCAACTTTTGTATTATTGATTTCTTTTACGAGAACTTTTACCTGCTCTCCTACCTGGAATACTTTCTTCGGATTCTCAACTCTTCCCCAAGACATCTCAGAGATATGTAATAATCCGTCTACTCCGCCAAGGTCGATAAATGCGCCGAAGTCTGTTACGTTTTTCACAGTTCCTTCTACTACATCACCAACGTTTAATTTCTCGAAGAGTTCTTTCTGCAATGCTGCCTTCTCGGCAACCAAGAGCTGTCTTCTGTCTCCGATTACGCGGTTTCTTCTTGGGTTAAACTCGCTGATTACGAATTCGATTTCCTGTCCCTGGTATTTTGTAAGGTCTTTCTCATATGTATCAGATACAAGACTTGCAGGAATGAATACTCTTGCCTCGTCTACGACAACGCTTAATCCGCCGCCTAAAATCTGATTGACAGTTGCTTTTAACACTTCTTTATTCTCGTAAGCTTCTCTTAATCTTTCATTGCCTTTTTCTGCTGCTAATCTCTTATATGTTAACAACACCTGACCTTCTCCATCGTTGACTTTCAATACTTTGGCTGTCATAGTATCTCCTACAGATACCATTGTTGTAAGGTCTGCATTCGGCTCATTTGTGTATTCACTTCTGGAAATGATACCGTCAGCTTTGTAACCGATATTTAAGATAATCTCATCCGGTTTTACGTCGATAACCGTACCTTCTACAACCTCTCCGTTATGTATTGTCTTTAAAGACTCTTCCAACATTTGTTCAAAAGTTAATTCTGACATTATTTTGAACCTCCTCAATTATATTATTCGGCGTTGACGCCCCTGCTGTAATACCTACCGTTTTTGCTGACCCCAATTGATTCGAATCCAAATCGTCAAGTGTCTGAATATAGTACGTATCCTCACATGCGCTTGCGCATATTTCAAATAATTTCTGAGTATTGGAGCTATGCTTATCTCCTATTACAATCATAGCGTCCACACTCTTTGCAATACTCGCCGCCTCTGTCTGGCGTTCAGTCGTGGCATTACAAATTGTATTTAAAACACTTATATCATATCGCTTTTCCGAAAGAATTTCAACTATTTCTTCAAATTTCTTGTAATTAAATGTCGTTTGGGATACGACGCATATGTTTCGGTTGGAATCCGCCGTAAACTGCCGCGCGTCCACGACATTTTGCACGACGGTAACCGGAGTAACAGACCACCCTTTGATGCCTGCCACTTCCGGATGCTCTTCATTCCCAACGATAACAATCTGTTTTCCCGCTTCGCTTTCCTTCTGTACGATATTGTGGATTTTCTTCACGAACGGACATGTCGCATCCACGCTGGTGAGATGCTTTTCTTCCAGTTTCTCACAGATACGCTTCGGAACTCCATGGGAACGAATGATGACGACGCCCTCTTCCACTTTGTCCAAGTCTTCTTCCGTCTGAAGCACTTCGATTCCTTTTTTCTTCATATCCTTAATCACTTCTTCATTGTGGATAATCGGACCATAGGTATAAATCTTCTGTCCTTCCGCTTTCTCTACCTGTTCATAAACAGTCTCCACCGCCCGTTTTACACCGAAGCAGAAGCCGGCTGTTCTGGCAACTTTTACTTCCATACTTCTCTCCTTTGCCTATTTGCAATGAGACAAAATCGTCTCCACCACTTCTTCGATGGACAGGTTTGACGAATCCACATACACCGCGTCTTCCGCCTGCCGAAGCGGCGCAATCTCCCGATGCATATCCCGATAGTCTCTCTCCTCGATATCCCTTGCAATCTCTTCCAGGTTACAGTCCACACCCTTTTCCTGTAATTCCAGAAATCTTCGGTTTGCCCTCGTATCCACACTCGCAGTCAGATAAATCTTCGTGTCTGCGTTCGGCAGGATGTTCGTGCCGATATCTCTTCCGTCCATCACGACGTTTTCCCTTGCCGCCAGGTTTCTCTGCAATTCCAGAAGCTGTGCACGCACTTCCGGCACAGCCGAACACATGGAAGCCATATTCCCTACTTCTTCCTCGCGAAGCTTCGCCGTCACATTTTCCCCGTTTAAGTAAATTTGTTGTACGCCGTCTTCATACACGATAGAGACGTCCGCGTCTTTGCTTGCTGCCGCGATTTTCTCCGTCTCTTCCGGACGGATGCCCTGCTGCAAGAAATAAATCGCCATGCCCCGGTACATCGCGCCGGTATCCACGTAAATGTATCCCCGTTCCTTTGCCACCAGTTTGGCGATGGTACTTTTTCCGGCGCCCGCCGGCCCATCGATTGCTATATTGTATCCCATAGTACTCCTCCTGTATCTCGTTTCTTTTCAAAAATAACTTACCAAATCGAACTTCCTGCCGCGTATCCGGTTGACCAGGCAATCTGAAGATTAAACCCTCCGGTTAACGCATCCAAATCCAGGACTTCTCCCGCAAAATACACTCCCGGAACAATCTTCGATTCCATCGTCGATGGATTGATTTCCTTCGTCTTGACGCCCCCTTGGGTAATAATCGCTTCATTGAACGCACGCGTTCCCGTAATCGTCATCTCGAAATGCTTGATTAAATGCACGAAAGAAAGCCGTTCTTCCTTGGAGATTTCATTCACCTTCTTCTCCGGATGAATCCCGCTAAGAGTCAGCATCACCGGAATGAGTTTTGCCGGAAACAGCTTCGTAATCGCGTTTTTAAACTGCCGGTTCTTATTCTCCTCAAAATCTCTGAGCACTCTCGCGTCCAACTGTTCCATGGATAACGCCGGCTTCAGGTCAATGACAAGACGCATCTCTTTCTTCTGCAGTTTCTTCACGATATAGGAGCTGGCGCTTAACATCAAAGGCCCGCTCACCCCATAATGTGTGAACAGCATTTCTCCAAAATCATGATACACTTCTTTCTTGCCGTCATAAATGGACGCCTCCACGTTGCGAAGAGAAAGTCCCTGCAGTTCCTTCGCGTAGTCTTCCTTCACCGTAAGCGGAACTAAGGACGGAAGAATCTCTGTCACCTCGTGTCCCATCTCCTTCGCGAAGCGGTATCCATCCCCTGTGGAGCCTGTCGTCTGATAGGAATAGCCGCCTGTGGCAATCACGCAGGCATCCCCGGAAAGTTCTGTTCCATTGGACAACCGAACTCCGCAGAATCCGCTCTCATCTTTCAATATCTCTTTTACTTCCGTATGGAGATGGAGGTCCACATTCTGTCGTTTCAATTCCCTTGTCAAAGCCGCGATAACATCCGAAGAATGGTCGGATTCCGGGAAAACCCGTTCTCCACGCTCCACCTTAATCTTCAATCCTAATTCCCGGAAAAACTCCATCACATCCTCATTCGTATACCCGTAAAAACTGCTGTATAAGAACTTGGAATTTGAAACGACCGCCCCAAAGAGCGTGTCCATATCACAGGCATTCGTAATATTGCATCTTCCCTTTCCGGTAATGTAGATTTTCTTCCCAAGCTTCTCGTTTTTTTCCAATAATACGACTTCATTTCCATTTCTCGCGGCAAAAATCGCAGCAAACATTCCGGCTGCGCCGCCGCCAACTACAAGCACTCTGCTCATTCTTTTCTTCCTTCCAACTCTATCTCATCTTTGTTATATACCTGATATTCGTCCCATATCTCTTCCAGACTTCCAAGCGTTTTCGTAAGCTCATCCCGCTTCTTCATGCAGAGCGCAACAACAAGCGCATTGACGACGCTTAACGGCGCCACGAGAGAATCTACAATCGACGCCATATCGCTTCTCGCAATCAAGTTGCAGGAAGAATACGCCGTCATCGGGGAATGCTCGCTGTCTGTCAGCGTAATCACCTTCGCTTTGCGGTTATTCGCAAATTCCAACGCTCTCAATGTGCGGACCGAATATCTCGGAAAACTGATTCCGATAATCACATCTTCCTCCCCAATCCGAATCAACTGTTCAAAAATCTCGCTGGAGCTGTTCGTATTGACGAGCGTGACGTTCTCAAATATCAGATTCAGGTAAAACCCAAGAAAACTTGCCAGCGGGGCACAGCTTCGGATGCCTACAATATAGATTCTCTTCGCCTGAAGCATCATCTCTACTGCCTGCTCAAAATGCGTCTTGTCAAGGTTGGATAACGTCATCTTAATCTTCTCCGCATCCGACTGAAGCACTGTCTCCAGAATCTCTGACTGGCTGATTCTCCCGTACGCAACCTCCATACGCTGAATCGAATTCAGTTTATTCCGCACCAATTCCTCCAACGCCTTCTGAAATTCCGGATAACCGTCATATCCGAGCTGTGTGGCGAATCTGACAACCGTAGATTCGCTGACTCCCACCGTCTTTCCAAGGCGTGAAGCGGTGAGAAACACTGCTTTATCATAATTCTCCGTAATATAATCCGCGAGAAGCTTCTGTCCTTTACTCATCTTGTCATACTTCTCCCGAATCTGGTTTAATAACTCATTGGTTCTGTTATTTTTCATCGTTTCCTCCGTAACATATCCTGCTTCCTAATGACTTATTATACACAAAGAGATGGAAAAATAAAAGACTTCTTTTTTCAGAAAGAAAAGAAGGAAACGATAAGACGTTTCTGCTTAAATCTTAACATTTCCTTCTGAGTTTCCTTTTCAGTACATTATACCGGATAACTTCCGTTCTCCGTATCCGCAACCTTCTGGTCCACTTTTGTCTGCTGGGCTTCTCTGTATTTGAAGAAGTCTGTTGCCACCTGTGGGAACAACGCATAAGACAAGACGTCTTCGTCCTGCTGTGACCATTGCGCCATTTCTCCGCGCAACGTATCTAACTCGTCCGGAATCAAATCTGCCGGACGGCATGTGATAATCTCCGGATTTTCTCCCAGGACTTTCTTCTTCACTTCTTCGTTGAACGGTTTGACCGTCGCACCGTATTTTCCACTCAGCACGTCTTTCGTCTCTTTCGTCGCCATCTTATAACGCTCGCCCATCAATACGTTAAATACGGCCTGTGTACCTACAATCTGGGAAGAAGGAGTTACAAGAGGCGGCTCTCCAAGGTCCTTACGAACGCGAGGTACTTCTTCCAGTACGTCGTAAAACTTGTCTTCTGCGCCCTGTTCTTTGAGCTGTGAAGTCAGGTTGGACAACATACCGCCCGGTACCTGATAGAGCAATGTCTTAATGTTAACGCCAAGGTTCTTCGGATTCAAAAGTCCGGATTCCAACGCCTCGTCACGAATTGGACGGAAGTAGTCTGCAATCTCTGCAAGAAGCTTCTGGTCTAAGCCGGTATCGTATGGCGTTCCCTTGAATGTTTCTACCATTACCTCTGTCGCCGGCTGTGAAGTTCCCATCGCGAACGGGGACATTGCAGTATCAATCACATCTACGCCTGCCTCAACCGCTTTCAAGTATGTCATAGAGGCAACGCCGGATGTGTAGTGTGTATGGAGCTGAATTGGAAGGCTTGTCGCTCCCTTCATCGCTTCCACGAGTTCTGTCGCTTTATATGGAACTAAAAGTCCCGCCATATCCTTGATACAGATAGACGTAGCGCCCATATCCTCGATTTTCTTCGCAATATCCATCCAGTAATCCAGTGTATAAGCATCTCCCAATGTATAGGACAATGCAACCTGTGCATCCGCTTTTTCTTTTACTGCCGCTTTTACGGCTGTCTTCAAGTTACGGATATCGTTCAGACAGTCAAAAATACGGATGATGTCGATTCCGTTTGCAACGGATTTCTGCACAAAATATTCTACCACGTCATCCGCATATGGACGGTATCCGAGGATATTCTGTCCGCGGAATAACATCTGAAGCTTTGTATTCTTGAATCCATCGCGGAATTTACGAAGTCTCTCCCAAGGGTCCTCTTTTAAGAATCGAAGAGAGGCATCGAATGTAGCGCCACCCCAGCACTCAACAGAATGGTATCCTACTTTATCCATTTTATCAACGATTGGAAGCATCTGTTCTGTTGTCATTCGTGTCGCAATCAATGACTGATGCGCATCACGTAAGACGGTTTCTGTAATTTTAATTGGTTTTTTCTCCATGTTTCATTCTCCTCCATCTCTATTTCACGCCAAAGATTGCCATGAAGGTTCCGGCTGCAACCGCCGTACCGATAACACCGGCAACGTTTGGTCCCATCGCATGCATCAATAAGAAGTTTGTCGGGTCCGCTTCCGCTCCAACTTTCTGGGAAACGCGCGCCGCCATCGGAACCGCAGACACACCCGCAGAACCGATTAACGGATTGACCTTTCCTCCGCTCAACTTGCACATCAGCTTACCGAACAGCACACCCGCTGCCGTACCGAAGGCAAAGGCAATCAAACCTAAGATTACGATTTTGATTGTGTCCATATTCAGGAATGCTTCCGCACTCGTCGTCGCACCAACGGATGTACCGAGAAGAATAACAACGATATACATCAATGCGTTGCTTGCCGTCTCCGTAAGCTGTCTTACCACGCCGCATTCTTTGAACAGGTTACCTAACATCAACATACCAACGAGTGGAGCTGTCGTAGGAAGAATCAAGGAAACGACAATCGTAATAATAATCGGGAAGAGAATCTTCTCCAACTGGGAAACGGGTCTTAACTGTTCCATCTTAATCTTACGTTCTTCTTCTGTCGTAAGCAGCTTCATAATCGGCGGCTGAATAATCGGAACAAGTGACATATAAGAGTATGCCGCTACCGCGATTGGCCCTAAGATTGCCGTCTGCTGCAATTTACCGGCAAGGAAGATGGACGTTGGTCCGTCCGCACCACCGATGATAGAGATTGCCGCTGCCGCTTTGTCGGAGAATCCCATCGCCATCGCTCCGAGATAAGCCGCGAAGATACCGAACTGTGCCGCTGCTCCAAGAAGGAAGCTCTTCGGATTGGCAATCAATGGTCCGAAGTCCGTCATCGCTCCAACACCCATGAAGATTAAGGACGGAAGAATCGCCCATTCATCAAGTAAATAGAAGTAATGAAGAAGACCTCCCACTCCATTTTCCGAATCCTCAATCGATAACATAATATCCGGGTAGATGTTTACCAAAAGCATACCGAAGGCAATCGGAACAAGAAGAAGCGGTTCGAATCCCTTCCGGATAGCCAGATACAGAAACACACATGCAACCGCAATCATAACATAGTTCCCCCATGTCAGATTGAAAAACGCTGTCTGGTCCATGAGGTTTCCCAATGTACTTGTAATGTATTCCATTTTATAACCTCCAAACGCCTTAGTTTAATGTAGCCATGACTGCTCCTGCTTCTACAGAATCGCCTACTGCTACATCAATGCTGGCAACGGTTCCGTCTTCCGGCGCTACAACCGGGATTTCCATCTTCATTGCTTCGATAATGATGACCGGGTCGCCTTTTGCAACCTTCTGTCCCACGCTTGCTTCTAATTTGAATACTTTTCCTGCCGCTCCCGCTTTCACTTCAATGCTTCCGGCTGCCGCAGCTTTCTTCTGAACCGGAGCCGCCTTTGGCGCCTGTGCCGGAGCTGCTTTCGGTGCTGTAACTGCTCCACCTGCATTTTCTTCTACTGTAACATCATACACATTTCCATTTACTGTGATTGTATAGCTTTTCATTTTGATTTCCTCCTGTTATCTAATCTCTTACACCCATTTATTGGATGGTCTTCGCTTAATGGAACGAACAACGAATCCGTCAGTTGACGTTCCTTCCTGCGCCGCAATTGCCGCTGTGATGACCGCTACTAATTCGTAGTCATCCACTTCTTCTATGGATTCTGCCGCCGCAGCTTCCGGCTGTTTTGCCGTTGTCTCTTTCACATTTTCTTTCTGTTTTGTCTGGCCGAGCAAAGCCGGAATATATTTCATCAGAGAAATAATAAACGCGAGGAAAATCAATACCGCAAATACCGTTCCCATTCCGAGGAGCGTATTCATTCCCGCTTTTTTCAGAATCTCTCCCATTCCGTACTCCGCAGATATATCCATGGATTCCATCGTCAGATTCTCATCAAACTGAATCGCGATGGTCGCGTTTCTGTCTTCGTATTTTGCTTCTGTGGAAAGTGTCACGCCACTTTTATCCGTTTCCGCTTCAAACTCTCCATGTCCTTCGTATGCGCCGCACTCGTCAATCGCCGCTTTCCATGCGTTTATCATCGACACAAGCGCTTCCTTTTCAATCGGAAGTCCAATCTGCATCATCGATAAATTCACCTGAAGCTCCGAACCCTTCTCAAACTGTTCAAACGCTTCGTCATTCATCACCGCAAAACTGGAAATCATGCCTTCCGCATACTGCTCCAACATTTCCTTATCATACTCTACTGTCTGCTTCTGGCTTCCGCACCCTGCAATGCCGAGTACGACAAACAGCGCACACAGTAACACACTCAATCTTTTCTTCACCTTGTTCACCTCACTAAACCGTTCCATGCTTCTTAGATGGGCGTTCTTCTCTCTTCGTAAACAACATTTCAAAAGCGCCAATCACATATTTTCTTGTGTCGGCCGGTTCAATGATTGTATCCACATATCCTCTTCTTGCTGCTGACAGCGGACTTGACTGTAATTCTCTGTATTTTTCTGCTTCCTCTCTCAATGTGGCCGCATCAGAATCCGCATACATAATCTTTGCCGCAAGATTCGGCTCCATCATTCCGATTTCCGCCTGTGGCCATGCATAGACCATGTCCGCGCCTACGGATTTGCTGTTCATCACAATGTACGCGCTTCCGTACGCCTTGCCGGTAATAACATTTACTTTCGGAACCGTCGCATTGGCGAACGCGTATGTCAGTTGTGCCGCTTCTCTTGCAATGTTCTTTTCCGAGCATTTCGTTGCTACGAATCCTGTTACGTTCGTCAATGTCAGCACCGGAATTCCGAATGCATCACAGAAATCTACGAATTCTTTCGCTTTTCTGCATCCTTTGACACTCAATTTATCAGAAAACTCTTCAGAGAGATTCCCTTCCTCATCATATATTTTCGAACGGTTTGCGACAGCTCCCGCCGTCATACCATTGAGACGGATGAATCCTGTCACCATATCTTTCGCATATTCCTGCTTCGTCTCAAAGAACACGTGCTCATCTGAAATCATGGCAAGCGCGATTGCAGCATCTTCAGACGCATTGACAATCTCCGGAAGTACGCGGTTCAAATCATCGTTACATTCATCATAAGAATCATTATCTTCATTATTAGAAGGAAGTAATGTCACCAGGGTACGAATCGATTCCAAAATCTCCTCTTCTGTTCCTACCTGGTCCACAAGCCCTGCTTCTTCGCTCTGGAATGCCGCGGAGGCCGTATCGCATTTCTCTACGCTGTTCCCATCCAGCGCATTCGGTGAATTCACGAATAATTTTCCCTTAGATTGTTCCATAAATGTAAAGTCTGTGAGAGCCGGAACAAGTGAAAGTCCACCTCCACATGTACCGAAAATTGCCGTAATCTGTGGAATGACACCGGAAGCCAACGTTTGTTTCATATAAAGGCTTCCAAATCCATGTAATGCATCCGTCGCTTCCTGAAGACGAAGTCCTGCACAGTCAATCAAACCGATGACCGGAGCTCCCATCTTCATCGCCATATCATAGATTGCCGCGATTTTCTTCGCGTGCATCTCACCGATTGCTCCATTCAATACAGTTGCATCCTGGCTATAAACATACACAAGGTTCCCGTCAATCATTCCGTAACCTGTGATGACACCGTCTGCCGGAGTCTCTTTTGTCTGCATGTTGAAATCCGTTGCCCGCGCTGTAATCGCGCCGCCGATTTCAACAAAACTTCCCGAATCAAGCAAAGAAGCAACTCTTGTGCCAGCCGGGTTTTCTGTTGTGTTACTCATAATTCTAGCCCTCCATTTTATAATCTTCTTTCAAAATAGCAAACCAATTTCTGCCGATTTTCATTATATCTCATGTTTCTCTGAATAGCAATCCTTTCCATTTGATTTTTGATATTTCTTTCACATAGTTTTCATCCTGAGATTCCATGTTTTTCCTCGTGTTTCTTATCCATTTCTTAAAAATATATAAAAAAGAAATTAAAAAGAATTGCTCTTTTTTTATTTTTATGTTAGAATTATCAAGTATTCAGCGTACATTGAAAATTGAACATTGTTATGCAAGTTGGAGCCTTGTGTATTCTTTTGTCCGTATTTCACAATACGCTGTACAGGGGATTATCGGTTCTTATTCTTTATTAAGAACCTGGAAACGAAAATTTATTTTATGGAGGTTTTCAATTATGGGAACAACTAAAAAACACACATATCCGATTGGATATTGGGTTTGCTGTTTGACTTACACATTTGAGCGTTTCGCATTCTACGGCTCAAAACCTCTGTTAGTGCTCTTCTTAACAGCAGCAGTATCAGAAGGTGGTCTCGGTATCAGCGAAGTTGATGCAGCTCCTATTGCAGCATTATTAACATCTCTTACATACCTTGCTCCTATCGCTGGTGGTTGGATTTGTGACCGTTGGTTCGGTGCAAGATATGCGGTAACTTTAGGATGTATCCTTATGGGTCTCGGTTATATGATTGGATGGAAATCTACTTCCGTTGCTATGGTATACGGAATGATTGTTGTTGTATCTATCGGTACAGCATTCTTCAAAGGTAACCTTTCCGCTATCATCGGACGTCTGTTCGATGACCATGAACTCCTTGACTCTGCGTTCTCGATTCAGTACTCTTTCGTAAACATCGGTTCCTTCTTCGGTTCCATGATTTGCGGTGTTCTTTACATGAATCAGTTTGCAAAAGGTGAAGTTCTCGGATTCAGACAGGTATTCTTATTCTGCGGTATCTTAGTTATCATTGGTGGTATCTTCTTTACACTCTGCTACGGTTTATTACAGGGACAGGGTAAATTACCATTCAAATATCTTACAGATACTCAGGGTAACGTAATCGGTCAGGAAAAACACGAAAAAGAGGAAAAATCTACTGCTCCTCTTACAGTTGTAGAAAAGAATCACGTACTTGCTATCCTCTTAGTATCTCTCTTCTCAGTTGTTTTCTGGTTGGCATACTATCAGCAGGACATCTTCTTAACTCTGTATATCAAAGACAAAGTTATGAGAAACATCGGTTCTTTCGAACTGTCACCGGTACACTTAACAACAACATGGAACGGTCTTCTTTGTATCTTCTTAAGTTTGGCATTTGCTAAATTGTGGACAATTCTCGCTAAGAGACCTCAGGGAGACTTATCTATGTTCCAGAAAGTAACATTAGCATTCGTATTCTTAGGATTATCTTACGGTACATTAATGGTAATGGAAATTCTTCGTGGTGTAGGTGCTCCTGACACTGAAAAAGCTCACTTCATCTGGATTGCATTATTCGGTGTGTTTATCACAATCGGTGAGATTTGCTTCTCTCCACTTGGTAACTCATTCGTAAGTAAATTCGCTCCGAAGAAGTACTTAGCATTGTTAATGGGTGTTTGGACAGCTGCTACATTCGTAGCTTCTCAGTTAAATGGTCAGATTATGAAACTCGTTGAAAAACTTGGTGACTTCAACATCATGGTTGCATTTACAATCATCTCATTTGTATGTGCAATCGCTATGTTCTTCTTAATCAAACCATTAAACAAATTAACAGAAGAAAAATAAGTAAAATACTAAAGCTCCATAAAAACAGTCTGCTTTTTGCAGGCTGTTTTTTATATAATAGGAAATTCCGACTTTTGTGGAATCAATGAATGAAAATAGCCCACACAAAGGTGGGCATAGGAACAAGATGACGCTCGTTAGAAGATATAAAAACCTTCT
>CAJJYZ010000034.1 GCA_905197485.1 uncultured Lachnospiraceae bacterium
TTCATTTTGAACGAAAAGTCCTCTTTTTCCGTAGAGGCAGTTATTTCACAGCCCCAGATTTTTTCCTTTTTGTGACCTGATTACAGAACTTCTTATCAACGAAAACTATAATAAAGAAAAAAGTTAAAGGAGATTACAACCATGAAGATACAGTTAGAAGAACGATTAAAAGACTATATGAAAGAAAATAATTTCAAGAACATCATCATTACATCTATGGTGTGCCATACTTGAGGCGGTTCCCGTCTAGAGGTGTCAGCAAGGTTTGTTGACGAAGCAGAATCAAATGTATTAAGAAACGACCATTTCGAAGAAATGAAACACGAATTAGGAAGCGCCTTTATCCGACGTATTCCTCAGAAAACAGAGGAAGTCGTGACACTTGGACTTTCCCGTTTCATCAAACGTATTACCGTAAACGGAATCTATTCCGCTTAAAAATTTCAAAATCTACAAAATACTTGTGACATGGAGATACAATTTCCCCATGTCACAGTTTTTATGGCTTTATAGCAACTTTTATCACATTTTCCCGTCTATTTTCAAAAAGCTCGTATGCTTTTTCAATTTCTCTCAATGAAAAGGTATGCGTAATGAGTGGTGTCGTATCTATTTTTCCTTCCTGAATCAGACGCAACGTTTCATCACAGTCACATCCGTCCACACCTCCAGTTTTAAAAATAAGATTTTTCCCATACATATCTGGCAGCGGAAGAATCTGATTCTCCTCATACATTGCCACAATTGTCACAATCGCATTCGGCCTTGCAGCCCTCCAGGCAAGTTCAAACGTATCTTTCCCGCCAGCCACTTCCAGGACTCTATCTGCTCCACCATGTTCGCTCCGCTCTTTCACAAAACTTTCCACATCTGTTTTCAATGGATTGACTACGAGAACTTCCGGATAATGTTCATTAATAAAACGGATTCTTTCCTCATCAACTTCACTCAGAATAATCCTCTTCGGCTTCTTCAGCATCACACAGAGAAGCGTACAGATTCCTGTCGGCCCACCGCCCAGAATCAATACCGTATCCTCGGGTCCGATTTCAGATATCTTCGCTGCCCAATATCCGGTTGCCAGAACATCACCCACGAACAACGCCTGTTCATCTGTCACACCATCCGGAATCTGATTCAAGCCTTGATTCGCATACGGAACACGCACATATTCTGCCTGCCCACCGTCAATCCGGCATCCAAGCGCCCATCCTCCATTTTCATCGGTACAGTTATTCACGAAACCATTTTTACAGAAGAAACACTCTCCGCAAAAGGTTTCCACATTCACCGTCACCCGGTCTCCTGGTTTCACCTTCGTCACGCTCTCTCCGACTTCCTCGACGACTCCTACCATTTCATGTCCAACCGTAATTCCCGGAACAGCACGTGGAACCGCACCGTTTTTGATATGGATATCGCTGGAACAGATACTTGCAAGTGTTACCCGGACAATGGCATCCTGTGAATCTTGGATTCGAGGTTTCTCTTTCTCTTCTGATACAAAATTACCCTTTGATTTATATGTATACGCTAACATGCTTACACCTCCTTATGATTTCTTCGGAAATGAAATGATATTATTTTCTGCTTCACGCTCTTTTATAACCTTTGCAATTTCCGGCATTACCTCTGCCGGACTGTGTCCTCTTAATATAAAAGTCCTTGTTGTATTCATAACCTTAAACAACTGATTCAATAAAGAGTCCAATAGTTTTTCATCCTCAACGACTTCCTCAAATCCAAGGAAACATTCCTCCAACATATCCATAATCTCGTCAATCTGTCCGCCGATTCGGAACAGGAACTGTACTCTTTTACAAAGTTCCTCCGCATCTTTCGCTGTCTCTTCCCCGTACTTTAAGAAGAACTTTTTCAACTGATTTAATTTTGAGTCAAATGGAAAATATCCCTTTTCCCCAAGAATCTGAATTTCTTCTAAGGTCGGCTCATAATAGTCAAAATTTTTCTGCATGGCCGAAACTTCCTTCATGTCTTCACTATTTCGAAGCATCTTCAACACAATCTTCGCCTCATTGATAACAAAAAACTTTTTATTTTCCGGAACATTTTCACAGAAAGAAATGACGTCAAACTCATTTTTCGATTCCCCGGTATCTCTCTTATACAACTCTAATGCCTTCCCAATTGGACAAATGCCATATACTTCTGCCGCACAATTCAAATACATCAGAAATTCTTTGTCAATCACAGCGCTCTTCTTCCAATCCCCCATGCAATTCTTTGAATATGCTTCTTTTACTTCTTCCGGAATGTATATCCGTCCTTCTGACCAATCACTCTGAACTACTGCATAACCTGCTGCCAAAAGCATATCATAACTCTCATAGGAATAGTCCATTTCGATTCTATTTACCTTACTCTCCAGAAACGCTATTTCACTTTCACTCAAAAAACGAAAATATTTCTGCATCACATCTTTATCCAGCAAATCTACACATAAACGTTCCACTAATTTTTCTTTCTTAAGATTTGAATATCCGGACAAATGCAACATCTTCGCTATTTCAACTAACTCCTGCCTTGTATGTTCCTCCAGTATATCTTTTAGCGTCACATCTGTATAATCTTTCTCGCTTACCCACTCACTTTCCAAGTCAATCTTCTTAAACGGGAGTGATTTCATGGTTTCTTCATAAATTTGATTTTGCGTCATCGGTCCACTTACAGTATTACTCAAATAAAGCGTCTTTAAATGCTCATTTACATTTTCTAAGTCGAACTTTTCTGTAAAATGATGCTCCGTCCACTCTTTCATCTGCTCAAATTCCGGATGCGCCGGATTATCCAATATCCTCAACAGTTCATAATATCCAGAAATACCGCCGCAGTCCTCATACGGTGTATCACCCTTATACTTTATAATCTGTGCATAATTTTTATCGTAATCCATCAAAACTTTTTCAACAGTAACTCGATGTTTCCAATAATCCCCAAAATCGTAGATATATGTAAACCAATCTTCTGTGTCCAGGAAGTCATCAATCAATGTCTCCCCACTTTCCAGCATGTCATATTCATCCCATCCCCACATATCATATTCTTCCACTTCTTCCTCAATACGAATCCTCTGGTGATAAAATTCAAAAGATGTGAGATGACACCCACACCATCCCATCGTCTCGTTGAGCAGAATACTCAACTGTGAAAATGTCAATCCCGCCGGAACTATAACCCGTCTCCATATAGGTGGATGTGAATCTTGAATTTGAATTTTTAACTGATATGCTTTCATAATTTGTCACCTTTCTTTTGTTGGGGACGTAGTAAGGTTTCGTTTTGCTACGTCCCTAATTGATAAGCGCTATGTCCCTTTTTGCAATATGCTATGTCCCCTTTCAAATATTTTGCGCAGATTAGAAATATTTTTATAAAATCTCAAATTCAAAAACTATGGGGGACAGGGTGTTTTACAATTAGGGACAGGTCAAACTTCAATTGGGGACGTAGTATTTTTACACTTTACTACGTCCCCAATAAACTACATATATTTCTTTTTCATTTCTTCTACTTTCTGATTATACGCAATACTTTGTTTCTGTTGCAGAAGATTTGTTCTTAAATTCTCTTTAATCTGTTCAAACTCGACCACAGAAGCCTCATTTTTCTTCTCAACTTTAATCAGGTGATAACCAAACTGTGTCTTCACCGGACCTACCACATGACCGATTTCTGCCGCAAATGCCGCATCTTCAAATTCTTTGACCATCTGTCCTTTTCCAAATTCACCTAAATCTCCATCGCGTTCTTTGGATGGACATGTGGAGAATTCTTTCGCCGCATCTTCAAATGTCTTCTCTCCATTTACGATAGCGTCTAAGATATCATTGCATTTTTCTTCAGAGTCTGTCAGGATATGTTTCGCCTGCACAGTCTCGCCTCTCATAAATTGCCCTTTGTTCTGCTCATAGAATGCCTTCAGTTCTTCTTCCGTTACAGTCACATCTTTCAATGTCTCTCTCATCGCCATCTGCGCGAGGATATCACGCTTTGCATTCTCATATGCCTTCTTGAAGTCTTCTGTCTCATCTAACTTCAAATCTTCACCCATCTGTGCAAACATATGTAGAGATGTCAACTGGTCGAGACAATGTTCTCTGAACTTCGGATTATGGATGTAAGCCTGTTGCTCCTTCGGAACGCTTGCTAAAAATGCGTCAAATTCCTCCTGTGTAATCTCTCTTCCAGCTACTGTTGCTAAAACTTCTTTGCTCATATTTTCATTCTCCTTTGTTTTATCTTTCTAAATTCTTTTCTTACAAATATCCGCAAGACAACATTTCTCACAATGCGGAGTTGTTCTTGCCGTACAGACTTCTCTTCCATGATACACAAGTCTGTGACAAAAATCACTTCCTTCTTCCGGAGGAATAATCTTCCACAATGCCATCTCCACTTTCTTCGGCTCTTTGATGCCATCCACAAGCCCGATGCGGTTCGTCAATCGAATACAATGCGTATCTGTGACGATTGCCGGCTCGCCGAACACGTCTCCCATAATCAGATTGGCGCTTTTTCTTCCAACCCCCGGAAGCGCCAGAAGCTCGTCAAATGTCTTCGGAATCTGGCAGTCGTACTTATCTCTTAATATTTTCATACATGCGCTGATATCTCTTGCCTTGCTTTTCCCAAGTCCACATGGTCTGACAATCTCCTCGATTTCATTCACATCCGCGTCGGCAAGCGCCTCCACATCCGGAAACTTCTCATATAATTTTTCTACAACAATATTCACACGTTCATCCGTACACTGTGCTGCGAGGCGAACTCCAACCAGAAGTTTCCATGCCTGGTCATAGTCGAGAGTACAATCTGCATCCGGATATTCTTTCTTCAAACGCTCGATGACTTCAAGCGCCAATTGTTTCTTTGTCATTTCTTTCTTCTCCTCTTTTGCTGAAAGTTCTCATATCTCATATGTTACACGTTTCTGCTCTCTCACGCAACTATTTTCTTACTCTGTATTCTGTTTCCAAACACAACTATTTTCTTACTCCGTACTCTCTTTCCTGACGCAATAAAGATTGCGCACCCACACGCAATCTTTAGCCATTTTTATACTTTCTCTATTTTAATTTTAAGACGCTTTCTCGCTCCGAGTGTCGCCGGCAAAATATTCTGATATCGATAGATACTAAGCACCAATCCGATAAAAACATAAGAGATGAGCATCGTACTTCCGCTTGCTGACAAGAACGGCAAGTCTCCATAAAGCTTTGTCGTAACCCCCATATTCATCGCCACATTCGAAAAAATCATATTAAAAAATACAAATCCACATCCATATCCCATCATTTTACCGAGCTGATTCTTCTGATGCTTGGAAACCGAGAATATCTTCCCTGTCAACAAAATCAATAATCCCACAGCCAAAACTGCTGCCAAACTTCCGTAATATGCCGTAATCGACACCAAGATATGTGCATGAATCGCAGATGGAAGCGGTCTTAAATTCTCCAGATTCGTTCTTCCTATCCATGCGCTTCCTGAAAGAATCTTCTCCATTAATTCTTGTATCACATATGTTTTTCCCGAGAAATATTCCACATAAGTCTGTGTCTCCATATGAAAACTCTTTGCCAAGAACGGAACGTTTACAGAAAGTCCCACTGCAAGTAACGGAAGGAGAAGAAGAATCATCCAGTAACAAATCAAAAATTTCTTTCTCGATACCTGAAACCAGCTTTTCCACACTGCAATCGAAAGCAGAATCGATAATGTCACTCCCATTGCACCCGCCTGACTTCCATTCGATGCTAAATATGCCAGACATACCGGAATCACAATCCACAGAATAGATTGCCAAAGTCCGATTTTTCCACATTTTCGGTACTGAAATAAAATTGCTCCATAAACCGGTACATACAAATACAATAGCAAAATTGGGGAAAATGTGACCGTTCCCAGATGCATATACATTCTGGAGCCGTTCACTACCGTTGCAGAAAAAATTATTATAAGAAAACCAATACAAAATACCGCACCTATCGCCTTCGCATAGTATCCGATAACGCTGTAATCCAGTCGGTAAATGATTCCCATAAGAGCGAGTCCCATTCCAACTGTCAAGACATCTTCTAACAGCGAATAACTGTTATACGCCTGACAATCTCTTGCCACAAAATATCGAATCGCCACACTGCACAAACTGATAAACGCAACTGCCAAAATCAGTTTCCATTCGATTCTCGGTCTATGGATTTTATCTAATTCTACTCCCGTCTCCACCGGGTCTCCCATGTCCCGAATCGCCGCTTCCACAGCTTCTTCCCGCTCCATTCCGTCTACCATATTTTCACAAATCTGCTCTTCAATATGTGTCTGAATCTCTCTTCGCACAAGTTCATGTGCCTGTTTGCACCGAATCTGCGCCAGCAATTCTTGTATATATCTCTCCATATTCTACACCCCCAATATTACCATGACATCTGCTACCGCCCTCGTATATTCCTTCCACTCTTCTTCCTTATGACTCAAGATTTTCTCCCCTTCTTTTGTCAGGCTATAATATTTCCTCACTTTTCCAAGCACTTCTTTTTCATAAGAAGTCACCATATTTTTTTCTTCCATATTGTGTAATAACGGATACAAGGACCCTGCCTTCAGCTCAAACACATTATTTGATTTCTCACGTAAAGTGGATATCATTTCATATCCGTACATGTCTTTTTTAGACAACAATTTCAAAAGAAGCATCGTTACGCTTCCCGACACTAATGTTTTATCTACAGCCATTTTTCTTCCTCCTCTATTATATAGTTCTCCTATATATATCCTACCTATATAATACATAGTTTACCTATATATGTCAACCCTCTTTCCACACTTCTGATTATCTGCTATAATCATTTCTAATACGAAATTCTCTATAGAAAAACAGAAATATGATAAATAACAGGAGGAACAAACTTATGGCATTCAAACCAACTACTTATCCAACGGAAAAGCCACTCATGTATCGTTTACTGAAAACCCAGCTTCTCGCTCTCATTGACGGTGTTCCGCATAGAACCGCAAACCTTGCGAATGCCTCCGCACTTCTTAACAGCGCATTGAAAGATATCAACTGGGTTGGATTCTATTTCTTAACAGACGACATCCTCATTCTCGGCCCGTTTCAAGGGAATCCGGCCTGTGTGGAAATCCAGTCCGGCAATGGAGTCTGCGGCACTGCAGTCGCCAAAGATGAAGTACAGCTCGTGAAAAATGTGCACGAATTTCCGGGGCATATCGCCTGTGACTGCGCATCCAATTCCGAGATTGTTATTCCGATTCACAAAGATGGAAAAGTCATCGGCGTATTGGACATTGATAGTCCTATCCTTGCAAGATTTGATGAAGAAGATGAGAAAGGTCTGTCAGAACTCGTCAAGCTTCTGGAACAAATCCTTTAAGCAATATGCTCCTTCCGAAGAAAACAAGCAAAAGAATCAAAACTTGCCTCTCAGGAAGGAGCATATCACGAAGTATACAGTCCTCAAAAGCTGTACCGTCTTATTTTATAATGATAAATACATCTCATACCTAAGTCTAAAAAATCCAACCAAAAGTTCACACCACCATCGTGATTTTTACTCCTGATTGGACTTTATCCGCCGCATTCATATGTTCTTTTTCCCTTCTTATGGAAATCTTTAGAATTTTAATAATTCCTTTCTATTTCCGTCACACTTTCCTCATAATCATTGCTTATACTAAATATATCAAATGAAAGAAATGAAGACAACAGTCGTATTTAAGCAATATTATTTATGGTTGTTGGCCTTCGACTAACAATTCCGTTTTAAACGTTTTTCATATATTTTTTTCTCCTTTGGGCTGTACAATAGGTACAGCCCCCTTTTTATTTCATCGTACTTTGCGATTCTAACCCCTCTATGCAAGAGAACCCATCGGGTCCCAAGGCTCTAACATAATCGGCTCGCTCTCGTACTCTTTTAGAACTTCCTCCGGAACATATTTCTTATTAACAACAACCTGATACATATATTCGTCAAACCACTCGTCTGTCATCATATAATAACCGTCTTTTCCTGACTCTTTTCCCCAGCTATTTTCCACTTTCCAGCGATTTGGCTTTCCATCTTCATCCAGGTTCACGCCCATGAATACCATGGCGTGTGTCATCAGGCTCTGTCCATATTCCACACGCTCGCCTTTCGTCATTGTGAATTTTGTTCCGAACAACTCTTCTTTGTTATAATTGTTCAAATCCATTTTTCCATTCTCGCGGCCAAGCTCTTTTCCTACATCACAACCGAACCACACCGGAGAACCATCCTGCATCTGCGTAATTGCCGCCTGCTTCAACACTTCTGATTCCACATTGACATAGCGCACTTCTCTTCCTTCTTTCACGTTGCCAAGGAACTTCACACTATAGCTTCTGTGAAATGGCTTGTCACTGGTCGGCGCATTAATCAGACTGATATAATCATTCACATCGATATGGATATATTTCTCACAGAATGTTTTCGGTGTCAAATTGGTATCCCTATGGAAATTTTTTTCTTTGTCCCGCACTTCAAAGTCAAATGTCTTCGGTGGCTTTCCAAGGCAGATGCAAAGCATATTGTAGACTTCACGCATCATCTCTTCTTTTTCTTCCCTTAATTCTTCCTGGCTTTTCCCTGTTCTAAAGCCTTTTCGGAGCACACATGCATACTCGCGCAATTTCTCTGTCATGAGTTCACACATCTCATTTGTCTCAGAAGAAGAGATAGTTTCCGGCATCGCTGACTTCGGAACAAGCCCGTATTTTGTGATAATATTGCAAATCATATCCCACTGTCCACCATCATTTAACGGCGCGCTTAGAAGATGCGCTATCAATCGGCTATCCGTCGGTTCCTCCAACGTCTCAAGGATACTCTCCAGAAAATAGTTTGCTTTCTCCAGCTTGTCGTAGAACAACGTATAATTCTGGGATAATTCAAAATTTTCAAGGTTCATCTCATGAATCACATGATAACGAAGGAAATTCAATGCTGCAAACATCCAGCATCGTCCGCTCTTTTTCTGATTCGTAATCGCACCTTGCTCCAGATTCAATGAAAACTCATAATTGTCTCCACGCTCTGCGTTGTGGTTGCGGGCTGTTTTCAACACTCCATTGGATGTGACTGCATTCATGGCAACAAGGTTGACTCTGTCTGCATCAAATCTCTCTTCAAACTGATTCAATTTTTCTTTTGTAACAAATGTCTCCATAACAAAAGGCTCCTTTCTACTTGTTTGTTTTTATAAGAAATGGTTTATGAATCGGTGTCTCCATATCCCAAATTCTATATTCTCCTTCCCAGTAATAAGCCGGTTTACATGCTCCGCTTCGGAATACACGTATCATATCTTCCATCGTCTTTACGTCCTCCGGGAAATATGTAGCAAAAAATCCGATTTTCTCAATAATATGGCAATCGCTGGAACCTACGGTGATTTTGCCAAGTTCTTTCGCATAATCCGCCGCTTTTTTATTTGCTTCCGGAAGTGTGCTTCCATTCAACACCTCGATGCCGTCCAGCCCTTCCACTATCTTCAGGTTTTCTTCCAGCCCACGATTATTGTTTCGGAATGGATGTACCGCAAAGCAGATTCCCCCCTGCTCCTTCACAAGGTCGATAAATTCCTGTGCGCTTACCCTCTCTCTCGGATATTCCTCGATTCCGAAGGCTACGATATCTCCTTGTAATGAAAAATATTCGATTCCTACGAAGATTGGAAAATTCACTTTTTCCGAATACTCCGCCGCGAATTCTTTCAGTCCCATGTCGTCATGGTCTGTAATGCAAATCGCTCCCAAGCCGCGTTGTTTCGTAATTTCCACCATATCCTCCAACATCAAAAAGCTGTCTTTGGAATATCTGGATTCGTGCATATGCATATCAATAAACATTTTCTACACCTCTTGTTCAGCCGCAATCTCCAATATTTTCTCGCTGATTCCTTTCCATGATATCTGTTCTAGCTGAGGCTCCTCTTCCTCTTTCTGCATCAGTTTCGCCCGCATTGCAGATGCAAGCCGTTCTTCAAATTCCGGCAATTCTTCTTCTACCGGTTCGTCCGTATTTCTCATAGCCGGAAGTCTCACGAAAGAAATTCTGCATCCCGGCACATTCTCACGAAACCACTCGGTTACTCCCGGAATATCTGAACTTACCACCTTACACCCGCATGCCATCGCCTCGATAAGGACAAGTCCCAATCCTTCAAAGTAGGACGGAAGAACAAACACATCGCTTTCCCGCAGTACATCCGCTAACTCCTCTTGTTTTAACATTCCAAGAAACTCGACGTCATATTTACAACGTTTTGCAAGCGTCCTGATTTCTTCGTATTCTTTTTGCGTCCCATGTCCGCCTGCAAGCTTTATCTTCAACTGATTTGGTTCAAATTTCAGCTTATCCACCGCCCGAAGGAGGCTGAATACGCCCTTCTTCTCAGATACTTTTCCTGCAAATGCAATCTGAAAATACGGTTTTTTTACGCGTTCTTTCCGGAAAAATTTCTTCTCATTGTATCCAGCGCCAGCCACATAGATTTTCTCATCCTCAATATCGAAAATCTCTTCGATTGTTCTCTTATGCGCATTCTGAAGCGCAATCACTAAATCCAATGTTCGAATCTGGCTCTTAATATATTCCCGTTCCAAAGGATTTTTTTGAATCTGCCTCAAGTCAGAACCATGACTTACAGCAATCACCTTCCTATCCGGGTACCACTCCCGCACCATCGCGGTTAAAAGATACAGATGATGACATACAATCAAATCCGGTTCCAGATTCCTTACCGCCTTCTCGATGATGTAATGAAATCTTTCTCGAAATTTTGCAACCATATCCGGCGTCAAATCGCAGTATTTTGTGCTCTCATACGGCATCTCATCTGACATTCCGGTGACGGCAAACGGAAGCTTCTCTGTATGAAATTTCACTGGGTAAAACGTCACATTCTCCGGGAAATCCGCATAATCCTCCTCATAAATTCCGGCCACTACTGCCTGTTCACATCCAAGTTCATCCCAGCTCTTCACCAGCTCTGTCAGGTAGACGCCGCTTCCTGTACTGTGCGGCTTCTGAGCAGTAATACTTAATATTCTCATTTGTTGTCGCATACTTTTCCTATCTCTTTTCCTTTTTTATCTCTTCGCAAACATTCCGCTTCCGCGTTTTTTTACTTTTCCATGCCCTTCATGGCTTCATGCTCCACAGCCAATTCCCGATATAGCTCCGGGACGCTCCATGTACAGTTCGTCTCCGTCAAAATCGCCTTATATTCGACACGAATCCCGGCTTTTCTCATTGCTTTCAGCGCCTCATCCAGCTTTTGACTCCCAAGTCCGGCAAAGACCATCATCTCTTTTTCCAGTTCTTCCCCTTCATACTTCTCCGGTTTCTCTTCCATTCCTTTCACACCCGCAAGGTAACCGACTGATTGTAAGTAATCTTCTTTTTTCACCTGCACAATCCGCATTTTCAAAGACATCGCCATAAGTTTGATTTTTCTCGCCCTCTCTTCATCCTCGAAATGAATCAATAAAATCGTTTCTCTCAATTTATTTCTACTCCTTTTTCTCTTCTTCATACATCTGAAGCAGCCGCTCAAGCGTAATCTCAATCCCTGCTTCCTTTAAGGAATCTGCCCGTTTCCGATACAGAACTTCCAACATCTCCTTTTGTCCTCTGCCATGGCATAACGCCTCATAACATGACGGACATAGCGATACGATATTCGGCACAACATCCAGGGAATAGGAGCATTCTTCCGCATATCTTAACGGAATCAGATGTCTTGGCTTTGCAAGCGCATACTGTCCTCCCTGTCTTCTCTCTATCACATGGCTTTCGTCAAATTCACATTGAAAATCGGCCTTCTTCAATGCGCGAAGTGCCGTCTCTGTGTTCCGTAAATGCAGGCTTATTCCATTCCTGAGAATCGGTTTTTCTTTCTTCCTCAATTTCTCTTCCGCGCCAATCTCCAGTATCTCTATTTCTTCATCCGATATCTCCGCAATCCGGTCAGACAATCTTCTCTCTTCTAACTCGTCCTCTTTCCTGGCATCCCCTGCAACTTTTACAGGAAATACCCAGACTCTTCGGATGTTTCCATGATTATCCTGACGAAATTCCTGATACGGTTCCTGCACAAGTCTTACGATTCCCCGATATACATATTCATTCTGAACATACACTTCAAAAAGATGTACCGTCATGCCGTTGGTGTTCGACTCGCTCAATATCTTATTATAACTTCCGTCCAGCATCTGGTCTCCGTTCATCCCCATTCCGGTGTAATATAAAATATCGTTTTCCCATTTGTCATCGGCAATTCCCTTAATATGATTCGATACAATCACAAGCGTCTGAAACTTCTTCGTGGGAAGCACTCCTCCGGCATTGGAACATTGAAAAAGATTCCGAAGCTGTCCAAACGTCAATGTATCTCCAATCTGTAATCCCGGATTAAATCTCATGAATATTTCCCCCTGTTCTACACATAAAAATACCCCACTTTCCGTATTTTCTTCTATCTTAACACGTTCGGTGGGGTATGACAATGCACGTTTTTTATTCAGTTTCTAAGATTCAATCGGTGAGAAATCTGCTACTCCATGCTTGCAGAGCGGACAGATATAATCGTCCGGAAGCGTCTCTCCTTCATAGATGAATCCGCAAATGTCACAGACAAACCCTTTCTTTCCTTCTGTCTGTGGCTTTGGTTTTACATGGCTGTGATAGTAAGTATATGTCATGGTATCCTTATTACTCATAACGCGCGCTTCTGTTACGGTACAGATGAACATACCATGTGTATCAAGGTCTACATACTTCTCTACCTTCAATGACATGAAAGCATTGATGTATTTTGGAAGGAAAATAACTCCGTTATCGGAACGAAGTGTCTTCATTCCCTCAAATTTATCCGCAGTACGTCCACTCTGGAATCCAAATCTCTGGAAGATTTCAAACGGCGCTTCCACAGAGAGACAGTTCACGTTCATCACGCCGGTCTGCTTAATAATATGGTGTGAATAATTTGCCTTATTGATATTGACCGCCACACGATTCGGGTTATCTGTAAGCTGTGTAACCGTATTAACAATCAATCCGTTATCCTTCACTCCATCATTGGAAGTTACGACATATAATCCGTAACCGATTTTGAAAAGAGCCGTCATATCATTCTTGTTTGCCTTCTCTTCTGACTGCGCAATATACTCCTCGCACAGTTCGTCTGCCATCTTCTCTAACTGTTCTACGTTCTCGTTGCTTACGGAAGAAAAGATTTTCACATTCTGATTCATCCATGTGATGTTCTTGCTGTTCTCAAACATTCCTTTCATAATCTTCGCCGCAATCGGAGCCCAGCTTCCGTTCTCAATCAGACCAATCGTGCGGTTCTGATAGTTTCTCTCTGTCAAATGGTCGATAAACGTCTTCATAAACGGAAAGATTTCAGAGTTATATGTTGTTGTCGCAAGCACGAGTTTTCCGTAACGGAATGCGTTCTCAACTGCTTTTGACATATCTGTTCTCGCAAGGTCACATACAACCACTTCCGGACAGCCTTTTTCTTTCAGTTTGTTTGTCAGGATTTCTACCGCTTTCTTTGTATTGCCATATACAGAAGTATAAGCAATCATAACGCCTTCCGCCTCTACGCTATAAGAAGACCATGTGTTGTATTTCTCAATATAATGTCCAAGATTCTCTGTGAGAACCGGTCCATGAAGCGGACAAATCACCTGAATATCCAATGTAGCCGCAACTTTTAAGAGATTCTGAACCTGAACGCCGTATTTTCCAACGATACCAATATAGTAACGTCTTGCTTCATCATCCCAGTCTTCTTCTACGTCAAGAGCGCCAAATTTGCCAAATCCGTCCGCAGAAAAGAGAACCTTATCTGTGCTGTCATAAGTCACCATGACTTCCGGCCAATGTACCATCGGCGCAAATACGAATGTAAGTACGTGCTTTCCGAGTTCCAAAGTATCTTTATTCTTTACTTCCAATGTTCTTCCTTCAAAATCCATCTCGCGGAAGAAATTCTGCATCATGATAAATGTCTTCGCATTGGCAACAATCGTTGTATCCGGATATACTTTCATAAAGTTCTGGATATTGGCAGAGTGGTCCGGCTCCATATGCTGGATGATAAGATAATCCGGTTTTCTTCCTTCCAAAGCCACTTCGATATTGTCCAGCCATTCGTGTGTAAACTTCGCATCTACCGTATCCATAACCGCAATCTTCTCATCTTTAATAACATAAGAATTATATGCCATTCCATTCGGCACAACATACTGACCTTCAAACAAATCAACCTGATGGTCGTTAACGCCTGCATAAATGATATCGTCTGTGATTCTCATAATGTAAACTCCTTTTATTTTACTTTTATTCTGCTTGTTTTCTAAGTGTCCCGTATCTTTCCTCACAGAACAGTATAGCCACAAGTTCGGAATAAATCAATTATTTAACAATAAAAATTTGTATAAAATAGCGCGCAATTTATACTCTCTATCGATTCAACGCTTTAACATTTTAAAGATTTATTAAAATAAATTGCAAAAACCCCTTGTCAAATCCTTCCGAATGGTCTATAATACATTCAAATTTAAGAATTTTTTAAATTCATTTGATGGGAACAAGTACTCTGCAGCGGAATTTTCAGAGAGGTAGTGGCCGGTGAGAACTACTAAGGAACCTGTAAGAAGAAATCATCCCTGAGAAGCAAACTGAAACTAAGTAGGAGCGCCGGAGTAGAGCCACGTTACAGGTGATACGCATTATATGATGCGGATAAGAGCTGAGTTTTTCTCAGGAATTAAGGTGGTACCGCGGTTAACAATCGTCCTTTTTATAGGATGATTTTTTTTTACACAAAAATTCCTTTGAAAACGATATCGCAACAGACACACGCGCAAACATTTCGTTTCACACAATCTTTTGATTCAAGGAGGATTATTATGAAACTCACAAAAAAACAAATTTTACTCGTAAGCTTTATGTTATTTTCTATGTTCTTCGGTGCGGGAAACTTAATTTTCCCTCCGTTTTTAGGACAGAATGCCGGTGAAACCATGCCGCTTGCAATCGCAGCCTTTTTGATTACAGCGGTTGCGCTTCCTGTATTAGGCGTCATCGTTGTCGCCAAATTTAACGGCCTTCAGAAACTATCACAGAAAGTGAACTCCAAGTTTGCCATCGTATTTACAATTTTAATCTATCTCTCCATCGGACCTGGGCTTGGAATCCCGCGTGCCGCTTCTCTTCCATTTGAGATGGCAGTTGCGCCATACTTGCCGGAGAATGCAAACCTTACGGTATTTATGTTATTATTCTCTCTTGTATTCTTCCTGATTGCCGGATGGCTTGCCCTGACTCCGAATAAATTAGTAGAACGAATTGGGAAATTTTTAACACCGAGTTTGTTATGCTTGTTGCTCTTCGTTTTCTTCAGCTTCCTTTTCAAAGGAACTGTAGACGTTGCTCCTGCACAGGAAGCTTATAGTGCGAATCCGTTTGTCAAAGGTTTCTTAGAGGGATATCTGACAATGGATACTATCGCTGCATTGAACTTTGGTCTTGTTATCGCAACAACAATCGGAGCTTTTGGTATTAAAGAAAAGAAAAATGTCATGAAGTATACGGTAATGACAGGTGTTTTTGCAGGATGTATCCTTGCAGGCGTTTACCTCATCCTTGCTTACATGGGTATGAGTTCTTCTGCAGTCTTCCCAATCCAGGAGAACGGCGCATGGACATTACGTTGTATCGTTCATGAATTATTCGGAGGCCCTGGAGCGATTGTATTGGCAGCAATCTTCACTCTGGCTTGTTTGACAACTTGTGTTGGTTTGATTACTTCTATCTCACAGTACTTCTCAACACTGACCAGCAAGCTTTCTTACCGCCATTGGGTATTCGTGATTACAGGCTTCTCATTCTTAATCTGTAATCAGGGCTTAAACATGATTTTAAGCATCTCCGTTCCTGTATTGGACGCTATCTACCCAATCTCAATCATGCTGATTGTCATGGGTCTGTGCGATGCCGTATTAAAACAGGTTGCTTTCGTCTATCCTTGTACAATCGGCGCCGTAGGTGTTGTCAGCGTCTTATATGCAGTTGAAAATCTTGGAGTAAACTTAGGAGTTGTAAGCGATGTGCTTCACATGCTTCCATTATATTCTCTTGGACTTGGATGGGTGGTCGTTGCAGTTGCTGTTATCGCACTTTGTACTCTCGTTCATGTCGTAAGAAACTTAGATTTTGCGAAAAGCAGCTCTCTAAAAGTAGAGGACTAATTCTTTGATGACAATCGGGGAAGCCGGAACTTATCATTCCGGCTTCCCCGATTTTATTTCGTCTCCTTTGACAGAAAATCCTCTACATTTTCTTCTGTCACTTTAGCATACGGAAGATACACATACCTTCCTTTCTCAAATTCAATTTTCTCAATCCCTTTTCTTTCGATAAGCGCACATGCCAAATCTGCCATGCTCTTCGCCTGTCCTTCCTTGTCATTGTAAACCGTTGCGGAAAGTTTCCCTTCTTTCACAGCCCTGAGCCCCACATCGGTTCCATCCACTCCAAAAAATAATGGTCTCTCTTCATTGGCATATCCGAGTTCATTGTAGGCATCAATTGCTCCAAGCGCCATCTCGTCGTTATTCGCCAGAACCACTTCGATATTCTTCGGATACTGCTCTAACATCTGAATGGTCCGGTGTTTTGCCTGCATCCGGTTCCAGTTCGCAATGCCATAATCCAATCGTTCCAAAGCAATACCTTGCTCCTTCATCGTATCGACTACCGTTTCCGTACGAATAATCGCGTCCTGATGTCCGCTTTCCCCTTCCAATATCACATATTGAATCTTGCCGTCCTGGTTCTTGTCTACAGAAGACTGTTCCCGTATCATCTTTGCCGCAAGTTCTCCCTGCATGATTCCTGACTGTTTCGCATCGGCGCCGACATAGTAGAGTTTCTCCCACTGCATCAAATCCTCCATCACCGGCTCCCGGTTAAAAAATATGACCGGAACATCATTTTCCCGCACCATATCGATAATTTCCGATGGGTCTGTGCGGTCCGCCAGATTGACGCAGAGCAAGTCGCAGCCTTCGCTAATCATCTCCTGAATCTGGTCGTTTTGTGTTCTCTGGGAACCTGCCGCGTCCCGTACCGTCACAATCATATCCCGCTCCCCACATTCCTCTTTGAAACAATCCAGCAATTCATTCAAGAATACGTCCGACTGATTATAGCACGCTACCCCAATATAATGCTGTTCTTTCACTTCTTCGCTTTTCTCCCCGCATCCTGCAAACAATAACATACTGATACAGCCGATGATTCCCGCTATCCGAAAATTTCTTTTCCCAAACACGTTTTTACTCCTCCCATCTCGTCACGCATTTCCTACTGGCTCATGGTAAACAGGCTCTCTTGATTCTCTTTTGAAAATAATGTATCCCGTCGAATCACTTTGTAAGAAACGTTTCCGTTTTGCGATTCTTCATTAGAATGCCGTATTTCTCCTACCATCTCACTGACACTCTGATACCCCATATTGAATTCATCCGGAACGACAAGACATTTCACCACATTTTTGTCCAGATAATACACTGCTTCCGTAGAATGTCCGATTCCATACACTGGAATATTGCCGGACGTCTCTGTGGCATAATCTCCCCAGCGCACAAGACTTGTATCATCTAAAGCGAGAATCATATCCACTTCGGACTGCCCGTCCAGAAGTTCGTTTGGCGTCTCCTCAAAGTCGCCGGAGACAAACCACCGAACCTTCGCCCCAGCCTGTTCCAACGCTTCTCTGGCTCCCTGCTCTCTTGCCATCACAACCGGCGAGTCTGTCGTCTTGGAAAAGAAACCAATCTCGATTCCTTCCAAATCTCCTCCATAATCGCGAAGCACTTCCTCTGCCAATGTCTGTCCCATCTTCCGCTGGTCCGGCCCCACAATCGGAGGCGTCTCTCTTTCTTCTCCCGAAGTCCGGACATGCTCAATCAGTACAACTGGAATACGGATGTTCTTCAGCATGGCTTCAATATTTCCCCCTGCCACCGGTTGAAAAATCACGCCATCCACACCCTTTTTCACTTCCTGCTCAATGACACGCTTTTCTTCTCCTGCACTCCGCATCGTCCCCGTACTCACGACAGATACGTCCACCTTCCAATCCTCCGCCGCTTTCTCAAGTCCATATTTGAATGCAGACCACTCGATATCATCCGGATTCTGTACGATGACCGCTATCTTCTCCCGCTCCTCTCCGTTTCTCTCCCACATCATGATAAGAGCCAGTATGACAACGAATACTGCCAATACGATTTCCACCAGAATAAACGTTTTCTTCTGTTTTTCTTTCATTTTCTACATGCCTCTATCTTTGATTTCTTCTTTGCTGAACGCATACCCTTTCTCCAGAATCTTACAATTCTCCTCCGTATATAAAATAGCCGGAACGCAGATGGAAACCGTTGTGCCTTCATCCCATTCGCTCTCAATCTTCACTCCGTAGTCCTTGCCGAATAAAATCTGAATCCTGTTATTGACATTGATAAGTCCGACGCCCGAACCTTTCTTTGGCGCCCGATTCTCATCCGTCAGAAGATATTCTATCTCTTCTTCCGGTATTCCGATTCCGTTATCCGATACGGACAGAATGCACATTCCGTCTTTCAACCTTCCGGTCACGCGAATCTCTCCCTGCTCATCTATCCCGCTGACTCCGTAATTGATTGCATTTTCAAGAATCGGCTGAAGCGTAAGTTTGACCGCACAGTAAGAATACAGTTCCGGTTCAATGTCAAATGTGACAACAAACGCATCCTTATACCGGACTCTCTGGATATTCATGTAGCTTTGCGCATGCTGCAGCTCATCCTTAATGCTGATAATCGTGTGTCCTTTGGAAAGACTGATTCTAAATAGTTTCGCCAACTGTGAAATCATAAACGTCGCTTCGTCATTTCTTCCGCCTTCTACCATCCACGTAATCGAATCCAGCGTGTTATATAGAAAATGAGGATTAATCTGGCTTTGCAATGCGTCCAGTTCACTTTTTCTTCTCTCCTTCTGTTCCCGCACAATTTCCTGCATCAATTCTTCATTGTGCCGATAGGAACTCTGAATCGACTCTCCGAGATGGCGTATTTCCATAGAGCCTCCGATATAAATCTCCGGTTCTTTCCCCGCTTCATATTCTCGGACAGAATGATTCAACTTCAGAATCGGGCTGGAAATCTTCGCAGAAACGATACGGTTTACCACAATCAGCATCATCGCCATCAAAAGAACAAGCATCGTGATGACCTGCTGCACATTCAGCATCTCATGATTCATAATAGAGTCGGGAATCACTCCTATCAGCTTCCACCCCGTATAACTAATCGTATTCACAAGAACCTTCCTCTGCTTTCCTTCGAAGTTCTCGTCGTGAATCCCTTCTTTTAATTTCGCGGTAGAGTGATTGTTCTCCTTGAATTTTCCATTGTGAATCTGCATCTGCTTTGGATGGTAAATAATCTGTCCGTTTCCGTCGCACAGATAATAATACTGTCCATTATCCATCTTATTTATCTGATTCATCATCCGGACAATGCTGGAATAATCCATGTCAACGAGCAGAATCCCCTTCTGAGACTGTCCATGATTCATAAGCTCCACAACACGACTGGAGGATGTCACCCAATGATACCGCATTGTCCCGTCATCGAACAGATTCTGGATATGAGGCGTAGAAAAATGAATATTCTCTATCTCCTCCATCGCCTGTCGGAACCATTCCTGCTCTGTCACATCCACGCCTTCTTTTTCAAAAGCAACCGGCTCCGCCGCCATCAGGTTTCCTTCACTGTCATAAATCGCGATACTTCTCAGATTGTTCTTGTTTGCCTCATATAGAAGCGCCAGCCCTTCCTGTATATCTTCATCCTGTTTCGCAAAATCATTTTCTTTGATGACGTTATAACATACCGCATCGGAAATCTGGCGCATATTCACAAGATAGTCCTCCAGGCTCTCCCCTGCCTGCTCCATCAATTTTTGCGTACTTTCTATTGTCTCCTGCTCTACCTCGGTAGAAAATCGGATATATACCACAATTCCCATACACAGCACAGTCAAAACCGAGATGACTGTGAAGGTAATCATAATCATGGACTGGATTCCTCCCGGTCTTAACTTCCGCAGACGCTCCATCAATTTCTCTTTCACTGCTTCGCATACTCCGTTCTATACTTCGATGGCGATACCCCAAATCTTCTCTTAAACACATAGCTGAAATAATTCGGGTCCGTATAGCCAACGCTTTTTGCAATCATATAGCTCTTCTCATCCGTCTCCACCAGTTTTCTGGCTGCTTTCTCCATCCGGTAATCCGTCAGATAGCCGATAAAAGAGTTCCCTGTTTCTTTCTTAAAAATCGTAGAAAAATAAGAATTTGAAACTCCCAGCACTTCACAAATCTTATCGAGAGAAAGTTCTTCATCCCGATAATTATTATGCACATATTCCTTTGCCTTTCTTATGACAGATTTCGTGGACTTTGAACGCTCATTGACAATCCTGTCATGAAAAAGCAGGCTGATATGCAAAAGCCATTCTTTCAATCCATTCGGCTCCAAATCCAGAAGACGGCTGTAAAGCGCCCGTATTTCTTCCGAAAAATCTTCAATCTGAATATCATTGTTCACCGCAAACCGGTAAAGAGCGCTCATGAGTTCCATCACCGCAATCTGATGCTGCTGCAAAGACGTCACATTTGAAAACACATGATGAAAATAGGTATGGACTGATTTCTGAATGTCTTCTTCTGTTCCAAGACGAATCGTCTGGAATAAGGACGACAGTTCCTCATCATCCAAAGTATCTGAAACGCTCGCATCCTGCGGCGCAATCTCCTGAATGTTGATTGCTCTTGCCGAACCGTACAACACCCGATAGGAAATTGCTTCCCTTGCGCTTCGATAAGACTTCGGAAGCTCCATCAGCGTCTCGCAGACCTGTCCGATTCCGACTGTAACCGATACTCCCAGGATTCTCTGTAAGTAGCGGCAGAACTTATCGCATTCATCAGTTAATTCCGAAACCTGGTTCTCATGAACAAACTGTGCTATTAGAATCGTATCGTCCAGATAAGTAAAACACTTCATCTGCCATTTTTCCGCCAGATGCTCTTTCGTCTGCTTGTAGACCGACGTCCGAAGCAACTGCGGATTCATCTCATCTGAAACTTTCGGAATCGTCGTGTGTACAACGAGACAGCAAAAAAAGTCTCCTGTAAATGTAATCTGATAATCGGACAGATATTTCGGTATCTCCTCTTCCCGCACTCTTCCTTCGATGAGAGAAGAATAGAAATTGGCTTTTAAGAATGGCAGAGATTCCAGATAATGTGCCTGAAGAATCTCCACGCTTTTCTTTTCCGCCATCTCCTGGTCCATCTTCTTCTTCAACCGCGCAAGCACGTTCGTAAGTTCAGACGCATTGAGCGGTTTCAGAATATATTCCTCGATTTCCAGGTGAATCGCTTCCTTTGCATATTCAAACTCATCAAATCCTGTAAAGAACAACACCTTTGTCTCCGGAAATTCTGCCCGGATGTGTTTGCACAATTCCATCCCGTCGATATAGGGCATCTTAATATCCGTCATCACCACATCCGGCTGGAATTCTTCCATCATTTCCAAAGCCTTCACGCCATTGTCCGCATGTCCGATTACCGAAAATCCTAACTCTTCCCAATGAATCTTTTTCAAAATAATCTGGATGACTTCTTCCTCGTCATCTACCAATAACAACGTATATGTATTCATAACTTTCTCCATCTGCTTTTTTCGACTCATTTCTTTTTATTATAACAAGGATAAAAAGGAATGTAAATCTTCCGCAGACAAAACGAAAGAGCCGGAAATTCCGACTCTTTCAGATTGTTTACCGATTATTTTTTCTGTACATATTTCAGACAGTCCAAAGTTACCGCTACAAGAATAATGATACCTGAGAATACGAACTGAAGGTTTGTATCGATACCAAGAATTGTAAGAGAGTATGTCAAAGCTGTGAAGATACATACACCGACTACAACACCTGAAATCTTACCAATACCACCTGTGAAGGATACTCCACCAACTACACAGGCTGCGATGGCATCCATTTCCCATCCTTGTCCATAAGCTGCAGAACCTGAACCAACCATTCTTGCACACTCAAGCCATGAACCGAATCCATAGAGGATTCCGGCAAGGATAAATGCTCCGAGCATAACGCCGAATACGGAGATACCGGAAACCGCTGCCGCTTCCGGGTTTCCACCAACTGCATACAAGTTCTTACCGAATTTTGTCTTATTCCAAATGAACCATACAATTACGATTGCTGCCACTGCCCAGAGAATAATTGTCGGGAATCCGTTTACTTTCGGAATCACCATGTTCGGGATTGTAGGCTCAATCGCACCAAAGGATACACCTTTTGTTGCGTATGTAACTAAACCGAAGATTACAAGCATGTTCGCCATTGTTGAGATGAACGGATGCATTTTAAACTTCGCGGTAAAGAAACCTGCGATTGTTGTAAAGAACGTACAAAGCAAAATACATAATACTAACGCGAGAAGAACTCTTGCTCCGATGGACATTTTCGTAAAATCAAAAATATGTCCGAATACAGCGCCTGTGTTCACACCCTGATGCATAACGATTGTCGCAACTGTCATACCCATACCAACCATACGTCCGATGGAAAGGTCTGTACCTGTCAGAAGAATCAATCCCGCAACACCAAGCGCTAAGAACATTCGAGGCGAAGCCTGCTGAAGAATGTTCAATACGTTATTGTATGTCAGCAATGACGTATTCTTTACAATCGGTGTGATAATACACAACGCGATAAAGATTAAGATAATCGCGATATACAGACCATTCTGCAGTAAGAAAGAACGTCTGTTAAATGTATATTTGTAGTTCTCCCATTTCTGTGCCCTTGTCTCCATGAAAGAGAATTTGGAAAGACGAAGCATATCTAACAAATGATATTTGTGATTGAATGCTTCATGTCTGGAATCTTTGATATCCTGATAATCTTTCTGAAGTTCTATCTTCGCATTTGAGATTCTGTTCTTATAAACATATTTCTCATCTTTTGCCTCCTGTGGAGAAGACGCTTTTGCAAGAAGCTCTTTATGCTCTTTTTCAAGCTCTACCAATTTCTGTTGGTAGCGTTCTTTTGCACGAGCCTTCTCGGCTACGCAGCTTGCCTGAACCGGCTGATAGTATTCCTTATCAAAGTGTTCTTTCAAATACGCCTCTGCCTGTGCAATCAGCTTCGAAATCTCACCTTGGTTCTTTGCTTCTACTTGTTTTGCTTTCTCTAATTCTGCTTTATTCTTTTCAATACGTGCCGCTTTTTCTTCTTTGGAAAGCGTACGGTCTCTCTTGATTCCATCGATGATATTCTGGTAAGAGAGGACTTTATCTGTTCCGTCAACTCTCAGACTATCAATCTGTTTCTGAATTTTACCAACGTAATCATCAATTGGCTGACGAAGCTGTAACTTCTCCTCCGCCGTAAGAATCTTATTATTTCCATTAGCCATATTTATCATTCTCCCTCATTATAGGTATTTTGCACTCAGTCTCAAAAGCTCTTCCTGATTTGTTTCTTTCGTATTCACAATTCCGGAAAGACGTCCGTTTGACATAACTCCGATACGATTTGTAATTCCGAGAATCTCAGGCATCTCCGAAGAAACAACGATAATTGTTTTTCCCTGTTTCGCCATGTTGATAATCAGTTCATAAATCTCATATTTGGCGCCGACATCGATTCCTCGTGTCGGTTCATCCATCATGAATATCTGCGGCTCTCTCTCCAGCCATTTTCCGAAGATAACCTTCTGCTGGTTTCCACCGGAAAGACTTGAAATCATATCCTCCGGACCCATACATTTCGTATGCATGATTTTGATTTCTTTTGCCGTTGCTTTCACCATCTTCGAATCAGAAAGCGCTGCTCCGGACTTGTATCCGTCTAAGTTCGCAATGGTCGTGTTAAATGTCAAATCGCCTTTTAAGAACAAACCGTTCGCTTTTCGTTCCTCAGTAATCATGGCAAATCCATGGTCCATCGCTTCCTTCGCCGTATGGAAGTTCATCAACTGTCCGTTCAGATACACACGCCCTGCTGCTCTTGTACGCACTCCGAAGATTGTCTCCAGAAGTTCCGTACGTCCTGCTCCTACCAGTCCATACAGACCGAAAATCTCACCTTCTCTTACATCGAATGAGACGTCCTGCAAATGAGGTTCAAACTTCGTGGATAAGTTCTGTACGGATAGAATCACATCCTTCGGCGTATTGTCAACCGGTGGGAATCGATTCTCCAAAGAACGTCCAACCATCGCTGCAATCAGTTCATTCATCTCTGTCTCTGCAGAACTTTTCGTCATGACAAGATTACCGTCTCGAAGAACAGAAATCTCATCACAAATTTCAAAAATTTCATCCATCTTATGAGAAATATAGATGAGAGAGATACCCTGCTCTTTTAACATTCTCATCATTTCAAATAATTTATCAACTTCCTGTACCGTCAAAGAGGAGGTCGGCTCATCCAAAACGATGACTTTTGAATTGTAAGAAATCGCTTTTGCAATTTCACACATCTGCCTCTGCGATACGGACATATTTCTCATCGGCTGCGTCAGATTGACTGTCATACCCAGTTTTCTAAAAAGCTCGGAAGCTTCTTTTTTCATTCGGCGTTCATCGATAACGCCCATAGAATTTACCGGATAGCGTCCGAGGAACAGATTGTCTACTACGTTCCGCTCCAAACATTGGTTCAACTCCTGGTGAACCATTGCAATACCATTTTCAAGAGCCTCTTTCGGTCCAGAAAAGCTTACTTCTTTTCCATCAAGGAAAATCTTCCCCTCATCTTTCTGATAGGTGCCGAAGAGACACTTCATCATCGTCGACTTACCGGCGCCGTTCTCACCCATAAGACCCATAACAGTTCCGCGTTTTACATTCAAATTAATATGGTCCAGAACTCTGTTTCGGCCAAAGGATTTACTCATACCGCTTATCGATAAGACGATATCATCTTTCTTATCTGTCATGCTCTTTACTCCTGTCACTGTATCTTGATATTTTCATTGTCGTGTTAACAAATACTTGCTTTTAAACGGATTTTGGGAGAATCGCTTCTCCCAAAATCCATCTTACTTTTCTCTTATTTTTTACTTCTAACTAAATCTTACTGATTAAGAATTGCTGTGTAAGAAGCTGCATTATCTGTTTTAACCATGTTAATTGCAAATGCATCATATTCTGATGGGTTTCCGAGACGGTTTGTAATGTTAGACTCTGTCTGTCCATCTCCACCGATGTACTCTACATCAAGGTTCAAAAGGTCATCATATTTCTCAAGCAATGGCTGATATGTTGAGCTCAAGAAGTTATCTGATGCGTTGTAAATGTTAAGCCATACTTTCTTAGATGGGCTTGTCTCTTCTGAAAGCTGGTTAGATACCGGTTTCCAAACTACTGTAGAATCTGTGAAGTCTTTGTAGTTGTCGGCTGTAACAGCTACGTTTAATGCGTAGTAAGAACGCTCGTCCTCTTTGTATACATATACGTCTTCTGATAATACGTTACCAGCTTCGTCTGCTGTACCGATACCTGTATCAATATCAACACCGTCAAGAGAGTTACGAAGAACACGAAGTGTTAAGTAAGCCTGTACGTCTGCATGCTGGCTGATTGTTCCGCCGTATCCTTCAGCGATTGCTGCTACTGCGTCACTGTTAGCATCGTAACCAAATGTAGGTACTTTGTTGTCTTTAGACCATGCGTTAAACATTGACATTCCCATACCATCGTTGTTAGAAACAACTACGTCGATTTCATCACCGAATGAAGAAGACCATGTTCCGATTGCGTTACCTGCTGTAGCTGCATCCCAAGTTGCACCAGCAGAGTTTTTCATTTCCTGAGAAGCAAGTTCACGAACTACAAGGTCGCCAACTTTTCCGTCTTTTACTGCTTTTGCAGAACCATCTGCATTTGTTCCAACTGGGTCGCTCACGATTGCTCCGTCTTTCTCAACTGCTGTTCCAAGGGCTTTACGAACACCTCTTGTACGAGCGATAGAGTCGTTATGTCCGATATCTCCGATTGCAAGAACGTATCCGATTACGCCATCGCCGTTACGGTCAATCTTATCGATATTCTTTTCAATGTACTCTTTTACCATTGTACCTTGAAGTTCCGCACCCTGATTTGCATCAAAGCCTACATAATATGTATCTTTGTTGAAATTCAGTGCTGTCTTGTCAAGCTCTCCTGTTGAGCTGTTAGATGGCTGACGGTTGAACCATACGAGAGGTTTGTCCTTGTTTGCAACATTCCCGTCTGCTTTCGCCTCTGTCTTCTTGTCCGCACCATCATCTGCCGGTTTGTCTCCACCACCACATGCAACTGTAGACATAGCAAGCGCTGCTGCCATCGCGATTAACGCTAATTTCTTTTTCATAACTACGTTTCCTCCTTTTTCCGTACCTCGCCGAGGTCTTTGTCTATATTGCTATATTATAGACACTTTTCCTTCCGGAAACTATAGAAAATTTTCAGCACTTCATTCAATATTTTAAGGTTTTATTGTATATACCCAATAATTTTCTTCTACTTTTCTATGCTTTTTTCACTTTTTCTACAAAAATCGACATGTTGTGAGGCGAACAATTTTGCATCACTCTTTTATAAAACTCTTCCTTCTGCGTAACACGCTGCAATATAATCTCTTGGCTGATAATAAAAATCTGTATTATAGTCTGAAATATGCTCATCAATCCAAGAATGATACACTTCCCAAATTCCGTCCAAAATCTCATCTTCTTCATATGAATCTTCTACCAGACGTTCATACACCTCTCCAATACTCCAGTAATCCGGAATCATATATTGACATTCTTTTTCATTGTCAAACTCACCAAACGTCATTTGGCATTCTCTTATAAAATCATCCGCTACTTTTTCGATGGGTTCACAGTGAAACACATCTGCATATTCATAAATTCTTTCAATTTCCTTTTTTCCTAAAATATCTGCGACTTCTTTTCTTGTCCTTTTCATTCTTCGTCCTATATACTCAATCAGACTACATGTAAAAAACAACTCGTTATTATTTTTTCTTGCCATACGCTATCTCACTCCCTGAAAATTTCAAAGTATCTAACGCAGATACTGTATGAAAACTAATCTGATGTGTTGGATATTTAAATTTTACTAACTCCCAAAAAGCAGCTCTTGATATTTTCCCATCAATAAAATTTTGTATATAATTGTAAATGGTATCATCTGCCATCGGGCCTTCAACAATATCATATTGATGAGATTTTCCTTGACGACACGCCACTATAAAATCCAACCATTCTTCTGTCATCTCTTTAAAAATAAGATACTTTAAATTTTCATTTGGTGTATAATCATATTGATTGATATATCCGCTTTTTCCATATCGAGTAGCCCATCTTTTTGCCTGTTCTGGATATTTAGTGCAGTAAAATCCAAAATAAAAATCTTTATCCTATATTATTCACGGCTTCGCCGTGAAAGTGGCTGAAAGCCACATAGTTACT
>CAJJYZ010000035.1 GCA_905197485.1 uncultured Lachnospiraceae bacterium
AAGAATCGGGGTGAGATTGTGGATAGCATTTTGACAGAATGGGATGAAGATGAGTATCGTGAATTTTTGAAAGAAGAATCCTGGAAAGAAGGAATTAAGCTTGGAGAAGAGCGTGGAAAGATTGCTGGGAAGATTGAAGCGTATCGGGAATTTCAACTTTCAAAAGAAAGCACATTGGAGAGAATCCTAAAAGAATTTTCTTTAGAAGAAGAGGAAGCTAAGAAGTATATGGAAGAATACTGGAAGTAAAGAATAGGCATTTTATAAGGTGTAAAGGAGCATATCAAAGTGTGATAGCTCCTTTTCATTTCATAAAAGTATTGTTTAAAGAGTTGCAGATTCTAAAAGCGTTAAGGTTTTTGCATTTGCATCTAACCTACAGTTAATCCCATAAGGAATAATTCCGATTGGCTCTGCATGGCCGAAATTTACATTGAACATAATTGGAAGTTCAGGATGTTTCGATTCTTTTCCTACAACCTTTTTAAAAACATCCTTATATGGTTCGTATTTACTTCTTCTGGCAGGCTTTCCAACAATAATGCCATTAATTACGTCAAAAATCCCCTGAGCGGAAAGATTGCGGAGAATCGAGGTTAAATAAGTGCAGTTCATATCCTCTTGGCTAGTTTCAAGAAACATAATTTTTCCTCTCCATTCATTAAGAGAGGGCCAGATTGGTGTTCCGAGAAGGTCAATAAACACATCTACGCAGCCACCAAGAAGCTGCCCCTCAACAACACCACTTCCTTGAATAATTTCATATCCGATTTTTTCAGGGTGGTATTGCTTTAGAACATTCATATTTTCTTCTTTCCACCATATTTTTTCATCTTCATCATCATACCAATAAGGGGATGATGGAATTTCTAATGTCGGTTGAGGTGCAAAAAGTGTATCGTGAATCATTTTTTTCGTATAATCATTTATTTTTACGTATTCTGAAAAATTTGTTAAGATACTAGCGCCATAGTATGAAATTAATCCGGCTTTATACATCATAAAATGGTTGGATGTGGTGTCGGAAAATCCTGTAAATATTTTAGGGTTTTCCTGGATAATTTTAAAATCGATATAAGGCAATAGAAGAATCGCATCGTTTCCTCCGATTGCATTGAAAATGGCTTTGACTTCTCTATCTTGAAAAGCATCCATCAAGTCTTGAGCTCTTAATTCTGGATGGTCGGTCAAATAGGAGCAGCCTTTTAATGCATGAGGCATAACTTTGACATGTAGGTGATAGTCCTTTTCAAGTCTTTCTGTAGCGATATGAAGTTTGTGTATTGCCCAAGGTTCACCTAATGTTCCGGCAGATAAACTGACGATAGCAACGGTATCGCCTTGTTGTAAATGCGATGGTTTTATCATAGAACTCTTCCTTTCATTGTTTGTCTATGTTATGACAAGAATTAATGTATAATAAACTTTATTATATGTTTACAACAAGAATATTGCAAGCATACTGCACAAAAAAAAACAAAGAACAAGTAAGTTTTTGTAAGATATCACATATCGGCAGATTGGGAGAAAAAATACTTGTTATTTTATTAACAATATCTTATAGTAGAAGAAGATACACAAAATTTAAATGTAAAAGGAGACAAATCTATGAGTAGCAAGGTTACAATTATTGGAGCAGGAAGCGTTGGTTCAACAATCGCATATACATTATCAGGACAGGATATCGCATCAGAACTTGTTCTTATTGATATCAACAAAGAAAAAGTAGAAGGCGAAGTCATGGATATTGAGCAGGGAACATGTTTCAGAGACCCAATCTCCGTTGTTGCGGGAGATTATGCAGATGCGGCAGGTTCAGATATCGTAATCATTACATCCGGAATGCCACGTAAGCCGGGACAGACTCGTATCGAATTGACTCAGACAAATGTAAATATTTTAAAAGAGATTACGCCTGAGATTGTAAAAGCAGCGCCGAACGCTCTTTACATTATTGTAAGTAATCCGGTGGATATTATGACTTATGTGTTTACGAAGATTTCCGGTCTTCCTGAGAACCAGATTATCGGTTCCGGAACAATCTTGGACTCTGCAAGACTCCGCTGTGGACTTTCCGAACATTTCAAAGTAGCGCAGAGAAATATCCACGCATACGTTTTCGGTGAGCATGGTGACACTTCATTTATTCCTTGGTCAGCAGCGCGTATCGCCGGTGTAAATGTAGATGACTACTATGAGATGATGCCTCACTTTGGAAAAGAAGTAGAGCCTCTTGACAAAGACGAGATGCTTACTTATGTACAGAAGTCCGGTGGACAGATTATCGCCAATAAGGGAGCTACATTCTATGCGGTGACGAGAGGTGTTGTAAGATTATGTGGATTCCTTCTTTCCGCATCAGAATCTATCACAACCGTTTCTTCTATGATGCATGGAGAATATGGAATTGAAGACGTATGCTTAAGTACACTTGCGCTCGTAGGACCGAAGGGAATCCAGGGTAAGGTTCCTATGAAGTTGACAGAGGAAGAAATCGGGAAATTAAAAGCAAGTGCCGATGCTTTAAAAGCAGTGATTGCTCAGATTGATTTATAAACGAATTGAGAATTAGAAAGGACAGCGTAGACTATGAAGTACAGCTATTATCCGGGATGCACGTTGAGAACGAAAGCAAAAGACTTGGATGCGTATGCAAGAGTTTCTGCCAGAGCGTTAGGTGTGGAACTGGAAGAGATAGAAGACTGGCAGTGTTGCGGCGGAGTTTATCCAATGGGCTCCGATGAGATTGCGACAAAACTATCTTCTGTGCGTGCTCTGAATGAAGCAAAAGAAAAAGGGCAGTCTCTCGTAACGATGTGTTCCGCATGCCATCATGTTATCAAGCGTGTCAATGATGATATGAAACATGTGGAGGATATCTGCACAAGGGCGAATAATTATATGGGACTTTCCGAACCTTATAGAGGGGAAACGGAAGTCCTGCATTTCCTGGAAGTGTTGAGAGATAAAATCGGATTTGACGAATTGAAGAAGAGAGTCGTGAATCCATTAACGGGAAAAAAGATTGGCGCCTATTATGGCTGCCTTCTCCTTCGTCCGGGCAAGATTCTGGGATTTGACGACCCTGAGAATCCGACGATTATTGAAGATTTTATCCGGGCGCTTGGAGCGGAACCGGTCATTTATCCATATAGAAACGAATGTTGCGGCGGATATATTTCACTGAAGGAAAAAGAAATGGCGCGGACGATGTGCGATAAGATTATGGAAAGCGCGGAAGGATTTGGAGCCGAGATGTTGATTACGGCATGTCCGCTTTGTATGTATAACTTAAACAAGAGCGGAAAACTTCCGGTTGTATATTTTACAGAGATTCTTGCGGAAGCGCTTGGAGTTCTGGAAGAAGGGAAGAAGGAGGTGCAGGCATAGTGAGTTCTGAGAAAAAACTTGCAGAAGAGATACAGGAAATCAGTGGCGTGAATCCGCTCAAGTGTATGAAATGTGGAAAATGCTCTGCCACATGTCCTTCTTATAATGAGATGGATATTAAGCCGCACCAGTTTGTATCCTATGTAATTAATGAAGATATTGAGAGTCTTGTGAATTCAAAATCACTTTGGAAATGTCTGTCCTGCATGGCGTGTGTACAGAGATGCCCTCGTGATGTGAAGCCGGGGAAATTAATCGATGCGGCAAGACAGATGGTTGTCCGTCAAAGAGGCGGAAATTATCTGAAGCCGGAAGAGATTCCGGAATTACTGGATGAGGACGTTCCACAGCAGCTTTTGGTCAGCGCATTCCGAAGATACAGGAGGTAAGCTTAAGTGCAGAGGATAGGAGTATTTGTCTGCCACTGCGGAAGTAATATTGCCGCGACGGTAGATGTGGAAAAAGTAGTAGAGATGGCGCTTATGGAGCCGGGAGTCGTCCATGCGGAAGATTACCAGTATATGTGTTCCGAAGCAGGTCAGGCGAAAATTGCCGATGCCATTCATGAGAAGAATTTGACAGGGATTGTGGTATGTTCCTGCTCACCGCGTATGCACGAAGCAACATTCCGGAAAGCGGCTGAGCGCGCAGGACTCAACCCTTATATGGTCGAGATTGCCAATATTCGTGAGCATTGTTCATGGATTCATAAAGATATCGAAGAGGCGACAAAGAAGGCAGTTATCCTGATGAGAGCCGCAATTGCCAAGGTGAACTTGAACGTGCCGCTAAAAGAGGGCGAAAGCCGGGTGACAAAGAGAGCCTTGATTATCGGAGGCGGTATCGCAGGAATCCAGACAGCGCTCGATATCGCAGACGCGGGATATGAGGTAGATATCGTAGAGAAGACGCCGAGTATCGGAGGAAGAATGTCTCAGCTTGATAAGACGTTCCCGACGCTTGACTGTTCCGCATGTATTCTCACACCGAAGATGGTGGAAGCAGCAGCCCATGAGAAGATTAAGATTTATACATATAGTGAAGTAGAACATGTCAGTGGTTTTGTCGGAGACTTTACCGTTGATATCCGTAAGAAAGCAAGAAGCGTGGATGCGGATAAATGTACGGGATGCGGACTTTGCCAGGAGAAATGTCCATCTAAAAAATCATTGAATGAATTTAACAGAGGCTTGAACACAAGAAGTGCGATTTACACACCGTTTGCCCAGGCTATCCCGAACGTTCCGGTTATTGACAGAGAAGCATGCATTAAGTTCAAAACCGGAAAATGCGGAATCTGTTCGAAAGTGTGTCAGGCAGGAGCCATCGACTATGAACAGAAAGATGAGATTATTACAGAAAAATATGGTGCAATTGTCGTTGCAACCGGATTTGATACGATTAAATTAGACAAATATGATGAGTATGCATACAATCAGAGCAAAGACGTTATCACATCTTTAGAATTGGAACGTATTATGAATGCGGCAGGACCGACTCATGGTCATCTGGAGAGACTGTCCGATGGAAAAGTGCCAAAAGAAATGGTATTTATCCAGTGCGTGGGAAGCCGTTGCTCCGATGATAGAGGAAAACCATATTGCTCCAAAATCTGTTGTATGTACACCGCAAAACATGCAATGTTGATTCGTGATAAATATCCGGACGTCAACGTGACTGTTTTCTATATTGATGTGCGTACACCGGGGAAAAACTTTGACGAGTTCTATCGAAGAGCAGTCGAGCAGTATGGAGTCAATTATATCAAAGGACAGGTTGGAAAAGTCATTCCACAGCCGAATGGAAAACTATTAGTACAAGGTTCTGACCTTCTGGATAACAAACAGATTCTAAAAGAAGCGGATATGGTTGTGCTTGCGACAGCAATCGAGCCAAATCCTGACGTGAGAAAGATTGCGACGATGCTGACTGCAAGTATCGATACGAATAACTTTTTGACAGAAGCGCATGCCAAGCTTCGTCCGGTGGAATCACCAACAGCAGGAATCTTCCTATCCGGTGTCTGCCAGGGACCGAAGGATATTCCGGAGACAGTTGCGCAGGCAGGAGCGGCAGCAGTGAAAGCAATTGGGCTTTTGGCAAAAGATAAACTGATGACGAACCCTTGTACTGCAAAATCCGATGAACTGTTGTGTAACGGATGTTCTTCTTGTGCAAATGTATGTCCGTACGGAGCGATTACTTATGAAGATAAAGAAGTGAACGACCATGGTATCCGCGAAGTGAGAAGAATTGCGGTTGTCAACAGCGCACTTTGCCAGGGATGTGGAGCATGTACGGTAACATGTCCATCCGGAGCTATGGACTTACAAGGATTTTCCAATAGACAGATTATAGCGGAGGTGGATGCAATATGTCGATAGAAAAGAAAGAATTCAAACCGAAGATTGTAGCGTTCTGCTGTAACTGGTGCAGTTATGCGGGTGCAGACCTTGCAGGAAGCAGTCGTCTCAGTTATCCGGCAGATGTGAAGATTATCCGCGTGCCTTGTTCCTGTCGTGTGAACCCGATGTTTATCTTAAGGGCATTTGAACGTGGAGCAGACGGCGTTATCTTGTGTGGATGCCATCCGGGAGACTGTCATTACAGTACAGGAAATTATTATGCAAGAAGACGTATGACATTGTTATTCTCCATGCTGGATTATATCGGTGTGGAAAACGGTCGTACAAGAGTCGAGTGGGTATCCGCGGCGGAAGGTGTAAAATTTTCCGATACAATGAACAGTTTTGTTGAGAAGATTTATTCTCTTGGAGAGAATGTGAGATTGGAGGATTTAAGATGCAAGCAATAGTTGAGCGGGCGAAAGAACTGTTGGCAGATGGGACTGTAGCGCGTGTTCTTGGCTGGAAAGCCGGAGACTTGCCTTACAATCCGGAACCGGCATATTTTGAAACAGCCGAGTCGCTTGCAGACTTCGTATATAACGGATTCTGCGGAGCGAATTTAAGTAAATATATGATAGAAGCTTCCAAGATGGAAGGAAAAACAATGGTTTGTCTGAAACCATGCGATACGTACAGCTTTAACCAGTTATTGAAGGAACACAGGATTGACAGGGAGAAAGCGTACATTGTAGGTGTAGGCTGTAAAGGGAAACTGGATATCGAGAAAATCCGGGCAAAAGGAATCAAAGGAATTGAGTCCATCCAGGGAGCCGAGATAACAGACGAGGCGGACACTCTTACGATTCAGACCATTTATGGAGAAAAAACATGTTCTTACGCAGATGTGATGTTGGAAAGATGTCATGTGTGTAAGGGAAAAGAACATAAGATTTATGATGAATTAATCGGGGAATCCAAGGAGACGAAAGATGCAGACCGATTTGCGGAAGTAGAAAGAATCGAAGCAATGAGTCCGGAAGAAAAATTTGCCTTCTTCCAACAAGAATTAAGCAAATGCATCCGCTGTAATGCGTGCCGCAATGTTTGTCCGGCATGCAGCTGCAGGAAATGTGTATTCGACAGCAATAAGTTTGACAGCGCCCAGAAAGCCAATGTGGATTCTTTTGAAGAGAAGATGTTTCACATTATCCGCGCGTTCCACGTGGCAGGAAGATGTACGGACTGCGGAGAATGCAGCCGCGTATGTCCACAGGGCATTCCGCTTCATTTATTTAACAGGAAGTTTATCAAAGATATCGACGAATTATATGGAGAATATCAGGCAGGTGAAGACACAGAATCCAAATCACCGCTTACGGATTTCACCTTTGGTGATGCAGAGCCAAGTATCGTAGGAAAGAGAGGATAAGAGATGTATAAGATAGCAAAAGAAAATCTTTCCCAATTATTTCAACGGATTGCCGGCAATCAGGAGTTATATCTTCCGGTCAGAACTGCAGGGCAGACGAACTATGCTGCCTGGAGCGAAGAGGCAGAAGTGGACCTTGATACGTTAAAAACAGTAAAATCGCCAAAGGACGCTTTCTTTCCACAGAGTGAAAACTTATACACTGTGAAAAAAGAAGGAAAGAAACTTCATGTAGAACCGGAACAATTACAATCACAGGATTTTGTTGTGTTTGGAATGAAAGCCTGTGACATCAAGGGCGTAGAAGTTCTGGACAGAGTCTTTTTATCAGAACCAATTGATACGTTTTATGCGGCAAGAAGAGACCATGGAACGATAGTTGCCCTTGCCTGCCATGAGCCGGAGGAATCTTGTTTTTGTAAAGTGTTTGGAATCGATGCAGCCAATCCGACGGCAGATGTTGCCACATGGATGATTGAAGAAGAGCTTTACTGGAAAGCGCTGACTGAAAAAGGCGAGGCGCTTACCGAGCTTGTGAAAGACCTTCTGACAGTGGTGGAAGAAGAGCGTGTGGAGGCAGAAAAAGAAGCGATTCATGAAATCATTGAGAAACTCCCATATATGCATCTTTCTCTAGAAGGATGGGGCGGAGATGTATTGACGGAAAAATTTGATTCGAAGCTTTGGGAGGAATTATATAAGCCATGTCTTGCGTGTGGCACTTGTACCTTTGTATGTCCGACATGCCAGTGTTACGACATCAAAGATTACACAACCTCGAACGGTGTGTCCCGGTATCGCTGTTGGGATTCCTGCATGTATTCGGACTTCACGATGATGGCTCATGGTAATAACCGTACGAGTCAGATGCAGAGATTCCGTCAGAGATTCATGCATAAGCTTGTCTATTATCCGGCGAATAACGACGGAATGTACTCTTGTGTAGGATGCGGACGATGCGTGGAAAAATGTCCGGCATCCCTCAACATTGTGAAAGTAATCAAGGCATTTCAGAATCAGGGAGGGGAACAGTAATGTGCGAATGTAAATGTCATGAAAATTATACATTGGATACGCTGATTCCGAAAGTCGGCGTGATTACAGATATCAGAGAAGAGACGCCGGATGTGAAAACATTTCGCGTCAACGCTCCGGAAGGTGGAAAACTTTTTGAACATATGCCGGGACAATGCGCGATGCTTTGCGCGCCTGGGGTAAGCGAAGGAATGTTTTCCATCACATCTTCCCCGACAAACCATGAATTTCAGGAGTTCAGTATTAAGAAATGCGGAGTTCTGACGGAATATCTTCACAGTCTGGAAGTCGGAGATGAGATTACGGTTCGCGGTCCTTATGGAAATTATTTTCCGGTAGAAACGGAACTGAAAGGAAAAAACCTGTTATTTATCGCCGGAGGTATCGGTCTTGCGCCGCTTCGCTCTGTGATTGATTATGTACTGGATAACCGCGAGAACTACGGAACAGTCGATATTGTTTACGGTTCCCGTTCTGCGGATGATCTGGTACAGTTAAAGGAGATTCAGGAAGTCTGGATGAATGCGGAAAACGTCAACGTATACCTTACGATTGACAGGGAGCAGGAAGGCTGGGACGGCCATGTTGGATTTGTTCCAAACTATGTAAAAGAATTAGGATTTGATACAGATAGAACAGCGCTTGTCTGCGGGCCGCCGATTATGATTAAATTCGTGCTGGCAGGTTTGACAGAACTTGGATTTACAAACGAACAGGTTTATACGACATTGGAACTTCGTATGAAATGCGGAGTTGGGAAATGTGGACGTTGCAACATTGGCTCAAAATATGTGTGCAAAGACGGTCCCGTATTCCGCTTCGACGAAATCGACGAACTACCAAATGAGTATTAAAGAAAGGACACAATCACATGGAAAATATGGTTAATGTATATTTTTTTGGTAAGAGATACAGCGTTCCTGCAGACCTTACAATCATGACTGCTATGGAATATGCAGGCTACACATTGAAAAGAGGATGTGGATGCCGTCATGGTTTCTGTGGAGCCTGTGCAACAATCTACCGAATCAAAGGAGACAATGAGTTAAAAACATGTCTTGCCTGTCAGACACAGGTGCAGGAAGGAATGTATGTGGCAAGTATTCCGTTCTTCCCAACAGACAAGAGAACTTATACAATCGACGATATCCGTCCAAATCAGCAGATTATGATGGAACTTTATCCGGAGATTTACAGCTGCATCGGATGTAACGCATGTACAAAAGCGTGTACGCAGGATTTGAATGTGATGCAGTACATTGCTTATGCACAGAGAGGCGAATTTGAGAAATGTGCGGAGGCATCGTTTGACTGCGTAGGATGCGGATGTTGTTCCGTAAGATGTCCGGCAGGAATTTCCCATCCGCAGGTAGGACTTCTTGCGAGAAGACTGACAGGAAAATACATTGCGCCTGAGGCAAAACATTTGACGGAGCGTGTAGAGGAAATCAACCATGGAGCATATGACGAACTAATCGAACAGATTATGCAGAAACCTATCGAAGAGATGCAGGAACTTTATAATACGAGAGAGATTGAGAAATAAGGAGGGCGCAGACTATGTATACACCATATCCAGAGAATATGATGGAATCTATCAAAAAGGTAGAGGCTACAAGAGCGGAACGTATGGCGACAGAACCGAGACGTCTGACTGCGGACGAAAAAGATGCGCTCTTAAAAGAATTTCATCCGGACTATAACCCGGAGGCATTTGCGGAGATTCAGGTAGGGCCGAATAAAGGAGAGAAAGCTCCTCTTGAACTTGTAAAATTATTACATTCAAAAAGCAGAATCTCCAGAGAAGAGATTGACCTGAATAAAATTGATTACGATGTGGATGTGCTTGTCATTGGAGGCGGCGGAGCCGGAGCATCCTGTGCAATCGAGGCGCACAATGCCGGAGCCAATGTCATGATGGTGACAAAACTTCGTATTGGAGATGCCAATACAATGATGGCAGAAGGTGGAATTCAGGCGGCAGATAAAGAAAATGATTCTCCGGTACAGCATTATCTGGATGCATTTGGCGGCGGTCATTTTGCGGCAAAACCGGAACTGGTGAAACGGCTTGTCATGGAAGCGCCAGATGCTATCAAATGGTTAAATGAACTTGGCGTAATGTTCGATAAAGATGAAGAAGGACGCATGGTTACAACCCATGGCGGCGGAACATCCAGAAAGAGAATGCATGCCTGCAAAGACTATTCCGGAGCAGAGATTATGCGTACCGTAAGAGATGAGGTCGTAAACTTAGGAATTCCGGTTGTTGAATTTACATCCGCGGTAGAACTGATTAAAGATGACAAAGGACAGGTAGCGGGAGCAGTTCTCCAGAATATGGAGACGGAAGATTACCTTATCGCAAGAGCGAAGACGGTTGTCATCGCAACAGGGGGAGCGGGAAGAATGCATTATCAAGGATTTCCGACCTCCAACCATTATGGAGCAACTGCGGACGGTCTTATCATGGGCTATCGGGCAGGAGCGCCGCTTCTCTATCAGGATTCCATCCAGTATCACCCAACCGGCGCGGTGTATCCGGCTCAGATTCTCGGCGCGCTTGTAACAGAGAAGGTACGTTCGGTAGGAGCGCAGCTTGTCAATGCAGAAGGAGAAGCATACATTCACCCATTGGAGACGCGTGATGTCAATGCTTCCGGCGTAATTCGTGAATGTCGGGAAGGACGCGGAGTAGAAGCACCAGGAGGACAAAAAGGAGTTTGGCTCGATACTCCAATGATTGAACTGCTCGGAGGAGAAGGAACGATTGAGAAGAGAATCCCGGCTATGTTCCGTATGTATATGAACTATGGAATTGATATGAGAAAAGTTCCGATTCTGATTTATCCAACGCTTCATTATCAGAATGGCGGTTTGGAAATCGACGGGGAAGGATTCACAAAGACAATTCCGAATCTTTTGGCGGCAGGAGAAGCAGCAGGCGGAATCCATGGAAGAAACCGTCTGATGGGTAATTCTCTTCTTGATGTCATCGTATTTGGACGAAATGCAGGAAAGAAAGCCGCTGCGAAAGCGAAAGAAGTGGAATTAGGTGAGATGAATCTGAATCATCTGAAAGCTTATGAAGAAGAACTGAAAGAAGCACAGGTAGATACGCAGGACGTATCACCGTTACTTCTTCCAAAATATGCACGTCACGAGAGATAAGGATGTGCCGTTATAAAAAGTGGAGGTGAATTTTCATGCGTGAAATTCAAGTACAGCAGATTACAGATGTTGTAGAGAAATTATGCATCGAGGCAAACCAGTATCTTCCGGAAGATGTACAGTGTGCAATCAAAAATTGTCGTGCATGTGAAGATTGGGAGATTGCTCAGGGCGTATTAGACAATATTATTACAAATTTTGAGATTGCAAAGGAAGAAAATGTACCAATCTGTCAGGACACAGGTATGGCGTGCGTATTTCTTGAAATCGGACAGGATGTACATCTGACAGGAGGAAATCTTGCAGAAGCGGTTGACGAAGGAGTTCGCCGAGGTTATGATAAAGGATATCTGAGAAAATCAGTCGTAGCCGACCCGATTCGTCGTGGTAATACAGGCGACAATACGCCGGCAATGCTTTATACGGAGATTGTGCCTGGCGACAAAGTGAAAATTACAGTAGGCCCGAAAGGATTCGGAAGTGAAAACATGAGCGCAATCCGCATGTTCAAACCATCAGCAGGTCTTCAGGGAATCAAAGATTTCATTATTGAGACGGTAGAGGCAGCGGGACCAAATCCATGTCCGCCTATGGTTGTAGGCGTAGGAATCGGTGGAACGTTCGATAAAGCGGCGCTTCTTGCGAAGAAAGCGATTATGCGTCCGATTGACTCTTCACATCCGGACCCGTTTTATGCGGACTTGGAAAAAGAAATGCTGGAGAAAATCAATGAGCTTGGAATCGGACCGCAGGGATTTGGCGGTAAGACTACAGCGATTGGTCTGAATATTGAGACATTACCGACTCACATTGCGGGTATGCCATGTGCCATTAATATTAACTGTCATGTGACACGCCATAAGACGGAGGTGATTTAGATGGCAGAAAGAAGAATTACACTCCCGCTTACGGAAGAATTGGCGAAGACACTTCATGCAGGAGACAGCGTTCTTGTAACAGGAACGATTTATACTTCGCGGGATGCGGGACATAAGAGAATGTGTGAAGCGTTGGCGAAGGGAGAACAGATTCCGTTTGACCCGAAGGACGCAACTATCTACTATGTAGGACCGACACCGGCAAAACCGGGGAAAGTGATTGGTTCAGCCGGCCCGACAACGAGTGGGCGTATGGACGCCTACGCACCGACTATGATGTCTGTCGGAGCGAGAGGTATGATTGGGAAAGGAGCCCGTCTCCCGGAAGTGGTAGAGGCGATGAAGAAATATAACGGCGTATATTTCGGAGCAATCGGAGGAGCAGGAGCCTTGCTCGCAAAATGTATCAAAAAGGCAGAATTGATTGCGTATGAAGACTTGGGAGCAGAAGCGCTTCGCAAGTTATATGTAGAGGATATGCCGTTGGTTGTCATCATTGACAGCGAAGGAAACAATCTCTATGAAGATGGAAGAAAGGCATATTTAGAATCAAAATAATGAAAAGCAGGAGACGGGGAGGAGAATTGATTCCCCGTCTTCAAAGTGTAAGGAGATAGAAGATGAAACAGGTAAAACGTCCCATGTCACAATCATATATTGTAGGTCTGATGCTGGCATTTGCCGGAGGATATCTGGATGTCTATACCTATGTGTGCAGAGGAGGTGTCTTTGCCAATGCGCAGACCGGAAATATGGTGTTGCTTGCCATCAATGCGGCGGAACATGATTTGGGAAAAGTCATTCAATATCTGCTCCCAATCCTTGCATTTATGCTTGGGATTCTAATTACGGAATTTGTAAAATCGAGGTATCGTTACAGTACGGCAATCCATTGGCGGCAAATCGTTATCGCAATGGAGTTCTTTGTACTCGGTGTGATTGCATTTGTTCCATCCGGAACACAAGATGATTTGGTCAATATTGCGGTATCATTCGTATGCTCTATGCAGGTAGAAAGTTTCCGAAAATTTGAAGGGAAAAGTGCGTACGCAACGACCATGTGTACCGGAAACTTGCGTTCTGCTACAGAACATTTATTTTTGTCGGGACTCAATAAGAATCGGGAAGAACGCAATACGAGTCTCAAATACTATGGAATCATTGCGATTTTCATTGTGGGGGCATTTATCTCCATGAAGCTTACACAAAATGTCGGGGAAAAATCTGTACTGGTAGCAAGCGTTATGTTATTCATAGTATTTTTACTGATGTTTATTCCGAGCGAACAGACGTCTTAAATTGAAAACGCATAGAAATACTTCCGTATTCATAAAATGGAATGATAAGAAAAAGGGAGTATTTTTATGCGTTTTTTGTTGTACATATCCGATTTCATCGTACCATTCGTCATCCTGTTCATCGTGATACATGGACTTTCTGAACGTGTAAATGTGTATGATGAATTTATCAAGGGAGCCAGAAAAGGGTTTCTTACCGTCATTCGGATTATGCCGACACTTATCGGGCTGATGGTTGCGGTCGGCATTCTTAGGGCTTCCGGTTTTTTGGAATTTCTCGGAGAAGGAATTGGACAATTCACTTCGTATCTTGGATTTCCCGGGGAACTTGTTCCCCTCACCATTGTAAAAATGTTCTCATCTTCTGCGGCGACAGGTCTTGTGCTTGATACGTTCAAGCAATATGGAACGGACTCCTACATCGGTCTAATCGCCTCTATCTCCATGTGTTGCACAGAAACGATATTTTATACCATGAGTGTTTACTTTATGGCAGCAAAAGTGAAAAAGACGCGTTATACGCTGGCTGGAGCTATGATTGCAACGCTTGCAGGATTGGCGGCGAGCGTCATTCTCGCAGGAGTAATGAGGGGATAACATATGAGAAAAAATTGTGCCTTACGACATTTGAAAGCCGCAGGCACAATTGCTATTTTACAATATATTTTTCTAATACATTAAATGGGGCAGGACCGACGTCAAGTACTGCCTTATGAAAATTTTTCTGTGAAAAATCCTTTCCCTCTTTAGCGGCAAATTCTTTTTTTAATTCCAACATTTCCACATAGCCAACGTAATACTTTAAGTAGTTCGCAGGGTCTGAGATAATAAGTTCGTAGATTTCCCGAATCGTATCGGTATCATTGATTCCGTAAGAAGAGAAAAAACGGATGGTATCAGTAAGAGACCAGTTATCGTAATGGATTCCGATATCGGCGAACGCGTACAAGCCCAGGATAAGAGAGCTGTTTTTCTGAGTAAGCATTGCGTCTTGTTTCGAGAGCGGCGTAAGATAATAGGAACACATCTCGGCGTAAGTCGCCCAACCTTCCGTATAGCCGCCAAAATTGAGAAGATTGCGGATAGGGTCCGGATTGCGGGCAGAAAAATAAGTGGTCTGATATAGATGTCCGGGATAACCTTCATGCGCAAGTGTCGTGAATAATTTCAATCCGTCCATCGTATGAGATTGATTGATATAAATGGTATTTTCAGTAGTATTATCAATACAAGGAATAAGGTAAAAGGCAGGACTCAGATAAGGTTCCATTGATTTCGGAACATACTTTACGTTTGTATTTACCGCTTCCGGTGTTGGAAATGCATGCGTAGTTTTATGCTCCAGCCCCCTCAATATTTGTTCGGGATTTGTGTTGAGAGAAAGTGTCGGAAGGCTGGAAGCCTCCGCAAATTGCTGAAGAACCTCCATATCATCTTTCATCTGATTTTGAATCATCGTTTTTAATTCTGATGCAGATTTTTCAGAGCCGGTTTCCCTTTCTATAAGATATTCATAATAGTGTTTTCCATCAGGAAGAGAACAAACGCCTGCCAATTCTTGTCCGGTACCTTTGAACTCCTGCAGGCAATCTACAAGTGATTGGTATGCCGGAAGAAAAGAAGTTTGAATCGTGTCGTGATTCTTTTGAATATACGACTTTTTCTGTTCCGGAGTTATGTTCGGAATAGCAGAGAGTCTTTCTTCAAATGTGGAAAACATATAATTCTTTTCTTCCATATCGAGGAGAGACTGACATTGCTCTAAGACAGTATCAACAACCTCATCGGACAGAAAGAGTCCTTTTTCTGATTTTTCACGCTCAAAATCAATCAAGGATTCAAAATACTGTGGAGTGGTGGAAAGAAGTTCCAAATATGTATTCACGTCTTCCAGGTCAGAAAAACGGTATTCGGCAAGGAGTACAGGAAGCTGTGCCTGAATACCGGTGACGGGACTTAACGGTTCCTCATAGAGAAGATATTTTGTTCCGTCTTTGGATGTCTTGAGATAAGAAGTTAAAATATCGTAAGTCAGCTTGTTTTCTTCCGAGAGGGCATGGTAAGGAAAAGAATTCAACGTAGTCAAGCAGTTCTCAATGGAAGCCATGGCGCTAACGGTATCTGTACTGTAATCTCCAAACGTAACCGGAGGACTTAAGATACCGTAGTCGGATGGATTCTGTAGGGTAAAATGAAGATTCAACGTGCTGGAGGCTGCCTCATCCTGAAAAAGAGCAAGTGTGAACTGTCGAAAAGAATCGTTCACAGATTCATGCTGAGCTGCGGGCAAATATCCGGAGGCTACTGTGAAGCCGAGATATGCAAGCAGGAGTCCGAGAATCAGAAGGATTCCCCGGAGACGCTGCTTCGCAAGTTTTTTTATCGATGTGAGTTTCATGAAATACTCCGTATGTTTTTGATTAGTGTATGATTTTAACAAATGAAATATAACGAGAAAGAAGCAAAAAGAAATAAGACTGATAATAAATGAGTTAAACAAAAAAAGAGGAAAAATATAAAATAAGTTCAAAAAGATATTGACAAATATGAGCGTGAATGCTATTATAAAGATAACAAAAAACCGAAGAGATAACAAATAAGAAATCTGAAAAGGAGATGAAGAACTTAAAGGAAAAGGAAACGTAGTTTCTGACGAGAAAGGAAATTACAGAAGCTTCTAATATAATAAGAATGATTTATATAGGAAGCGGAACCTAAGAAAAGAAGATTTTAGTTTTCAAGTAAGGAATTATAGTTACTCTGAACGGTAGGGAAAATAAACAGAAAAGGAGAACAGACCATTGGACAAAGAGGAGTCATAAATAGCTGTTATAATTATAGAAGATAATTATAACAGCTATTTTAATGCCTTGATTTTACAGACGTTTTAATCTGTTTTTTAAAATAGGTCCAATGATAAGAGCGGCAATGATTTTCACCGCATCACCCGGAAGATAAGGAAGTACTCCGGCTGCTACTGCCTGTAAAAATGAGAAATCCATCTGAACGGCGAGCCAGGCGCTTCCAAAAGCATACGTAATTGCTGTGCCAAGCAGAAGTCCGAGAGTAGAAGGCAGTCTTTTTCCATCGGAAAGTTCTACGGCAAGGCCGCCGATAAGCACGAGGAACAGGTAGCCAATCATATAACCTCCGGTAGGACCAAGCAGACGCCCCACACCACCGCTGAATCCAGAAAATACCGGTAGACCGATGAATCCTAAAAGTAGATAAAGCAGACAACTGATGGTTCCGTATTTTGCGCCGAGGACATAAGAAGTCAGATATAGAATGAAGGTTGCAAAAGAAATCGGCACCGGGCTAAATGGAAGAGGCAGGGAAAATGGCGCAACGATACACAAAATAGCTGTCATGAGCGCCGTAATCGTGAGACACTTGGTTGATAATGTAGAAGTGATTTGTTTTTTCATAATCGAACTCTCCTTATTAAAAATTGATATGTTCATTATATAACAGAAAGAAGTTCTGTCAAATATACTCTTTCATATAAGGAAGCCTCTAGTACTTGTTAATATCAAAAATAGACAGAAAATTCGGAATAAAATATCAATATACAATCAAAGAAAATTTATAAGAAATAAAAACAAAAATAGTGTTGACAAAATGGAACCGTAATGGTATTATAATCTCAACAAAAATAATAAAATTATTTGAATAAACGAATAAGAAAGAAGGAGGCTTCATCCAATGGACACAACAGAACAGCGCATTCAATATATCGGTGGTATGGCAAATGGTTCCTATGATACAAGCCTTAACCATAGAAGATAACCGGTAAAGAATAAAAGCAAATGATAAAAAGATTCGGAGAAGAACATAACCGGATATAGTTGTTAAATTCATATTTGCAGATATATTGAAGAAGAGAAATGAATACCACATGAATTCAAAAGAAGAAAAGATGTGTAAAGAAACATCTGGTCAATGATTCAATCGTAACTAGAATATAAAGAATAGTTATAGAAAGAATAACAGGAAGATGTTATAGATAGAATAATTAGACTTTATATTTACAAAAGACAAAGATATGATGATGAAAAATTTGAATTTCAATTTAAAAAGATACAATAGGCAAATAGGAACAAAGAATTAAAAAGAAAAATCCCTCCGTAATTTATAAAATACAAAAGAAAACTAAATAAGAAAGCAGCCCTTATAGTTAAGAAAATTATAAGGGCTGTTTTTTTTGACATAGACAAAGCTATGTGTTAAACTAAGAAAGTAAAAATTTAAGTATTGTTACGAAAAGTTAAAAAATAATTAATAGAGGTGACAAACATTGGATAAGTACGAATATCGTGTCAAAACAGAGCAGATGCTCGATTACATGGAGAAAAAACAGTACAAAAAAGCAATGGAAATAGCAGATACGATTGACTGGCGAAGAGTGAAAAATTCTACGATGCTTAGTACGGTAAGCGAAATATATGAGTGCAATGGGGAGAACCAGAAAAGCAGAGATATTTTATTCATCGCATATGACCGCGCACCGGAAAGCAGGAAGATTGTATATCGTCTTGGAACTCTGGCAGTGAAATTAAATGATTTGCAGGAAGCAGAAGACTGCTATGAAGAGTTCGTGAAGGTAGCGCCGAAAGACCCGAACCGATTCATTTTGAAATATAAGATACTAAGAGCTGAGAAAGCGCCGATTGGAAAGCAGATTGAAGCTTTGGTTGAATTTAAGAAAATCGAGTATGTGGAGAAATGGGCATATGAACTTGCAAAACTATATCATGAGGCGGGAAAAGTTTCAGAATGTCTGGATGAGTGTGACGACCTTATTTTGTGGTTTAGCGAAGGAAAGTATGTTTTAGAAGCGATGAAGCTGAAGATGCAGCATAAACCGCTTACACCATTACAACAGGAAAAATACAATCATTGTCTGGAATTAGAGAGAAAGACAGAGAATCAGAAGGAAGAGAAAGAACAGGAAGAGATAAAAGAACTGACGGCCGAAGATGCAAAAGAAGATTTGGATAAAACACAGATTTTTGAAATACCAAAAGAAAAGTTAGAAGGTACATCGGAGAAGACTGAGGAAGCTTCGAAAGAAGAAACAGATGAAAGCGAAGATTTTGAAGAAGTAGAAGATACAGAAGACGTAAGCGACTCAGAAGAGGAAATCAATTCGGAAGAATCAGAGGATGCTGAAGAGATAGAAGAGGTTGAGATAGAAGAACAAACAGAATCGGAAGAGGAACCGAGGTTTGGAGCAGGAAGCAAGATTATTCAGACAACAGTAGCGGGAGCTACACTGGCAGAGGCGATTGCAAAAGGCTTTGCAGTAGTGGCGGGAGAAGAAGTAACTGAGACGGAGAAAGAAGAGCAGGTAGAAGAGAATGTAGATGAGCAGGCAGAGATAACCGAACAAGAACCTGCAGAAACTTTACAAGATTCTATTAAGGCATTAGAAGAACCGTCAGAAGAGGAAGAAGAAATTGAAATGCCGGAGGAGGCCCAGATGACGACAGCACAAGAAAAATTAGAAGGAATTCTGCAGAACTGGGAAGAGAAGCAGAGAGAAGTAGAACAGCAGATTGCAGAAAAGAAACAGCAGGCTGAAGCAGAAAAGGCAGCGCGAGAAGAAAGACAGCAGAGAGAGAACCTGTTTAATACAGCCCCGATTATTCCAGATGATATTCAGAAGCTTTTAGATGATTTGGAAAATGGAATTTTAGACAGCGATATGGATTCGGTGGAAGATGAAGAAGAGGCAAGAGTAATTCTGGAAGAATTTGACGACGAAGAGGAATTACACGAAGTCGATTCTGATGACGAAGATGATTTTGACGAAGACGATTTCGACGGGGAAGAGGACTTTGAAGAGGACGACTTCAATGAGGAAGAAGACTTTGAAGAGGACGACTTCGATGAGGAAGAGGACTTTGAAGAGGACGACTTCGATGAGGAAGAAGACTTTGACGAGGATGACTTCGATGAGGAAGAAGACTTTGATGAAGATGACTTCGAGGAAGCTGATTTTGATGAGGCCGATTTTGACGAAGACGATTTCGAGGAAGAAGATTTTGACGAACTCGTAGAAGACGATGATTTTGTTGCGGAAGAATTTGAAATTCCTGAACCGGAAGAGGATGAGTACGACTTCGACGAGGAAGAAGAGGTCGAGGAAGAGCCAGAGAGAGAGAAGACAGCATTAGAGCAGTTGGAAGAAGAAATTGAGGCAGAAGAGAAGAACGTATCGCCTGGAGGAGTTTCTTTCGACACCGGATTCGTTGTACAGGGACGCTATGATTTGGATGTACAGAGTGAAGTTGGAATTAAGGCGGGACTTACAGAAGAACAGAAGAAATTATTCTCTTATTTCGTTCCGGTACGCGGCATGAGCGAACAGCTTGTAGAAGTTCTTGAAAATGATAAAAATTGTAAATCAAGATATGGAACATCCCGTACAGGTAATATCCTGATTGTAGGACGCCCGGGAACAGGTAAGACGGTTCTTGCGGTAAATGTTGTCAAAGCCATTCAGAAAGACCGTAAATTAAAACAGGGAAAAGTTGCAATTGTAACAGGTGATGCTCTGAACAAGAAAGAATTATCCAGCGTAATCAATAAATTAAAAGGCGGAGCCCTTATTATTGAGAAAGCCGGTAAGATGAACACAAGAACGATTCGAGAGTTAAACGACTTGATGGAAGAACAGACAGGAGAATTGTTGTTTGTATTGGAGGAGCAGAGAAGACCGCTTGAGAAAATGCTTTCCGTAAATCCGGAGTTCAAACGTAAGTTTACTTCCAAGCTTGAACTTCCGATTTTCATCAATGATGAACTCGTTACATTCGGTCAGACTTATGCGAAAGAGAACGGATACAAGATTGATGAGATGGGTATTCTCGCACTTTACAGTCGAATTGATATTCTCCAGAAGGAAGACCATGCGGTTACGGTTGCGGAAGTAAAAGACATTTTGGATTCTGCGATTGACCGGGCACAGAGAGCAAATGTGAAGCATTTAATGAAACGTGTGTTTGGAAAACGAAAAGACAATGCGGACCGCGTTATCTTGACAGAACAAGATTTTAAATAAGATTTCAGCGAAGTGCTGATATTTAAGAAAGGGTGTGAAAACCCTTTCTTTTTATGTGGTTCTAAAGTATAATAGGTCATATAGAGCATACGGGAAGGTGAATACATGGGAAATACAAAGAAGACCTATTCATATGAGATTGGGGAATTAGACCATTATTTATTTGGCCAGGGAAATCATTATGAAATTTATAAAAAATTAGGTGCGCATAAGGCAAAAAGAGGACGAGCAGAAGGTGTTTATTTTGCAGTATGGGCTCCGCATGCAGTCTCCGTATCAGTAGTAGGTGAATTTAACGATTGGGATAAGGATAAGAATCCGATGGAGCGAGGAGAGCCGCTGGGAATCTATACTTGTTTTGTGCCGGGAGCTGAGGAAGGAATGCTATACAAGTTCTGTATTCAGACACAGACAGGAAAGTTCTTATATAAGGCAGACCCATTTGCGAATAGTTTCGAGATGCGTCCGGGAACAGCTTCCAAGATTACAGACATCAGTCATCTGCGTTGGACAGATAATGACTGGATGGAGAAGAGAAAAGAATGGAACCACCATGAGAATCCTGTATCCATTTACGAGGTACATATGGGTTCCTGGAAGCGCCATGCAGGCTGCAAAGAAGACGACGGCTTCTATACATACCGCGAATTTGCGGATGAAGTGATTAAATATATGAAAGATATGGGCTATACGCATATCGAACTGATGGGAATAGCGGAGCATCCGTTTGATGGTTCCTGGGGATATCAGGTGACAGGCTACTATGCGCCGACATCCAGGTACGGTACGCCGGAAGATTTTGCATATATGATTAATAAGTTCCATAAGAATAAAATCGGAGTCATTCTCGACTGGGTACCGGCACACTTCCCGAAGGATGAACATGGGCTTGCAGATTTTGACGGAACACCGTTATTCGAATATGGCGACCCGAAGAAGGGGGAACACCCGGACTGGGGAACGAAGATTTTCGACTACGGGAAATCCGAAGTTCGGAACTTCCTGATTGCCAATGCACTATTTTGGATTGAGCATTTTCACATTGACGGACTCCGCGTGGATGCGGTTGCTTCTATGTTATATTTAGACTATGGAAAACAGGATGGACAATGGATTGCGAACGAATACGGCGGAAACCAGAATCTAGATGCGATTGAATTCTTCAAGCATCTAAATTCTGTTGTGCTTGGAAGAAATCATGGCGCGCTTATGATTGCAGAAGAATCGACTGCGTGGCCAAAGGTTACGGATAAACCGGAGAATGATGGGCTTGGATTCAGTTTGAAATGGAATATGGGATGGATGCATGATTTTACAGAATATATGAAACTAGACCCGTATTTCCGAAAACCGAACCATCACCTAATGACATTTGCGATGTCCTATGCGTACAGTGAGAATTACATTCTTGTATTATCCCATGACGAAGTCGTGCACCTGAAATGTTCCATGTTGAATAAGATGCCGGGACTTGGGTTTGACAAGTTTGCCAATTTAAAGGTTGGATATGCTTTTATGATGGGGCATCCGGGTAAGAAGCTTTTATTCATGGGACAAGAGTTCGCTCAGCTTCGTGAATGGAGTGAAGCGAGAGAGTTGGACTGGTTCTTGCTTGAAGAGGAGAATCATCAGGCAATCCAGAACTTTACAAGGGATTTGCTGAAGCTTTACCGTAAGAATAAGGCAATGTACGAGTGTGATAATGAGCCGTCAGGATTTGAATGGATTAATGCCAATGATGCGGATAGAAGCATCTATAGCTTTGTAAGACATTCAAAAGACGGCAAGAAAAATCTGCTGTTCGTATGTAACTTCACTCCGGTGGAACGTCCGGAATATCGGGTAGGCGTTCCGAGAAGGAAACAGTATAAGCTCGTTTTAAATAGCGATGAGAAGTGTTATGGAGGAAGCGGCGAAGAAAGACCAAAGGTCTATAAGGCAGTGAAGAGCGAGTGTGATAGAAGAGATTACTCTTTCGCATATCCATTGCCGGCATATGGCGTTGCGGTATTTGAGTTTTAAAAAGATAGTTTTTCATGGAATAGGATTCTGGAGGAATATCCTATTCGGTGAACAAGGCTGGAAATCATGCTATAATAGCATTCTTTCCAGCCTTGTTTTTTAAGCCTTATATATTTATTAGACTACCTTTATTCATTTAAAATCTTCAATTCCTTTTCTTTTTGGGGAATACAGAATTTTATAAAACAAATTGCCATGATAAGGATAAGAGGGAATATACTTCCCACAAGCATACCAGCTTTCATGTTATCATTTGCATTTTGTGTAATAATACCGATAATGTAAGGTCCTATGGAGGCGCCTAAATCTCCGCCTATTGCAAGTAAAGCAAAAAGTGCCGTTCCGCCTAAAGGTATCTTGCTTGAAGCAATACTGATTGAACCCGGCCACATAATCCCGACCGAAAATCCGCAAATGATACAACCCAATAATCTAAGAATAGGATTGGCAGAAATAGCTGTAAGCAGATAGCAGGCGAGACATAAAATTCCTGAGCCTAACATAAAATTGTTCAGGTTCATTTTATGACCGAATTTTCCGTATATCACACGACTAAGACCCATTGCTACGGCGAACAGACATGGACCGATTAAATCACCGAAATTTTTTGGGAATCCTAAGGTTGATTCCACGTAAGCAGATGCCCATTGTGCCATGGAGGCTTCACTTGCTCCGGCGCCAATCATCAACAGAATGAACAGCCAAAAAGAGGGTTTGCCTAACAACTGTTTGAGAGTCATTCCTTTTCCTTCGTCTGTCAATCGTTCGATTGGACAATACATAAAATTATAGGCATTTAATAATGGAATTATAGCCCATAAGCAGGTCAGAATATGCCAGTTTTCTATTCCGAATAAAGAAAAGAATAGTGTGGAAATAAGAATGACTCCCACAACTCCCCAGCAATAGAATGAATGCAAAAGACTCATGACACTATCCTTATTCTCAAATGGACAAGCTTCTACGATGGGACTGACTAATACTTCTACAAGTCCGCTTCCTATAGCGTATATGACTACGCTGATTAAGATTCCAATAAGTGGGCTTGGAGTTACATTGGGAAGAAATGCTAATGAGATAAGTCCGATAGCAGATGTTACCTGTGATGCAACTACGCTTTTTCTGTAACCTATTTTGTCCACAAAGTTGGCGCAAAATATATCTACAAGAATCTGGATAATGTAAAAAACAGTTGAAATCAACGCAATCTGTCCAAGTGGGATAGCAAATTCAGTATGGAACCTCAAAAATAGAAGAGGTGCAAAATTTGCTACAATTGCCTGAGTAATAAACCCGATATAGCAGGTAATCAGTGTTTTCTTATAATTTTTTTGTTTAGCCATAATAACCTCCTGCAAATTATAAATCTCGAATCGTATTATATCAAAGAAATCATATGAGGTAAAGTCGCAAAATTCCACTGTGGAGCATGATTTCCAGCCTTGTTTTTTTGAATTCTATGTGCTAGACTAATTACATTCACTTGAATTCTTCAAGTATGTTGTAACAATTCATTTTTATCTGAAGAACATTTCGTGGGGATTCCCCAAGAACTTTCAGCAGAGCAATTTTGATATTTCCGGAGAAAATCTTGATATTCCCAGGTGTATTTTCTATACTATAATTATATAGATACTCCTTTTTTCGCGGAAATATCCAAAAGAAAAGGAGGATATTGTATGGAACTAAAAGAAAACAGAGAATGCAAGAATAGTGTGTTTGTGGACTTGTTTTATGAGGATGAGACAGCAGAAGAGAATGATATCTCTCTTTACAATGCACTTCATGATGAGCCGCTTCCACCTGGTACTGCAATTGAGAAAATTCGTGTAGATAATAAACTTTACATGAATTTTAAGAATGATGTGTCATTTGGAATCGGTGGGAAGGTGTTGGTGTTTGGAGAACACCAGTCTACGGTAAATGAAAATATGCCTTTACGGAGTCTTTTGTACCTTGGAAGAGCGTATGAACAGATTGTTCCGGTGAAAGACCGTTATCGTAGAAAGATGGTAAAAATTCCGAAGCCGGAGATTTATACATTCTACAATGGCAAAGAAAAGTGGGAGAAAGAAAAGATATTGAAACTTTCGGACGCGTTTATGGTTCAAGACGAAGAGCCTGATGTCGAATTGAAAGTAAAAGTCATCAATATCAATCTGGGAGAGAAACATGAAATATTAGAGCGTTGTCATGTCTTGAAAGAGTATAGCATTTTTATAGATACGATTCGGAAGTATCAGGATGCGGATGTAGATGAGCCTTATCGGAAAGCTATCGAGGAATGCATTGAGAAAGACATTCTTGCAGACTATCTTAGGAAAAAAGGAAGCGAAGTGGTCAATATGTTGATGTCAGAATATAATTACGAGCAGGATATAGAAGTACAAAGAGAAGAGGCTTATGAGGAAGGGAAAAAGTCTGGGCTTGTTGAAGGTAGATTAGAGGGAGAGAGATTAGGCAGAGAAGAAGGGGAAGCGGCTTTCGCAAAGTTAGTGCAATTTCTAATGAATAACAATCGTTTGGATGATTTGAAGAAAGTAATAGAGGATTCGAAGTATAGGAAAGCGCTGTTAAAGGAAATTCATATTGAATGAAAAGTCTAATTCCCATCTATGTTTAACATCATAAACTTAAGAAAATGGCAATTAGAAATATTGAAAAGTGGGAAAGGGAGATATGTTAGGTATAGGGAAAGAAGAAAAAACATTGCTTAGTGGAAGAATTTTGACAAATATGGGCGACAGCATGTTTTTTATGATGGTGCTCTGGTATTTTAATGAGGAATTTTCTTCACCAATGCTGTTATCTCTGGTATTTGCCATTTCATCTTTGATAGATATGTTATCTTTTTTATTAGGACCAATAGTTGATAGGACAAGCGCGAAATGGAATCTTTTTTTGGTAAGTATGTTACAGACGGTAAGTGTATTTCTGCTGTGGATATTGATAAACTTTTTAAATAAAGATATAAGTAGCTTTCTCTTATTATTTTGTTTAATAATCGTATATACGATATCAATGATAATTTATCCGGCTGGTGAGAAGCTGATTCCGGTTTTTGCAAAAGAGAAGGATTTGCTCAAGGTTAATAGTTTGTTTCAAACAAGTGAGAAGGTATTAGATATTTTGTTTAATGCAGTCTCTACAATTCTTATTAGCTTTTTGGGCTTCAATATTATTTTAATGTTTGTAATTCTATTTTTGGGAGTTGCAACGAAATTGTATCAAGTTGTTTCCATAAGTGTAGAAAAAATAGGGAATATTGAGAGTAATAATAACCTAGAGCATGGATATTCTTTTTACAGGTATATCAATGACCTATCGGATGGAATTAAGGAAATGAAATCCCATTCAGAAATATTGAAGTTATTTTTACCATTGAGTATCTCAAATTTATTTTACGGGATTGCAATAGTCGGGTTACCGATTATATCACAGGTTTATATTAGTACTCAGGCATATGGATATGGAACTCTTTTGATGAGTTCGTCTTTAGGGGGAATGTTAGGAGCAATATTAATTGGAAAATTTGAAAGCAGCATTCAAAATCCAAGAAAGTATGCATGTGTTTTCCTGATGATTGCAGGAGTAGCATGGACGTTGATTCCTATCACAATGCCAAAATGTTTTTTGATTTCTTATATATGTATTTTTATTAGCAATTGTGCTATTAATACGATGAATGTCATGTTTATCTCATTGATGCAGAAACAAATAGAGCAATCGCTTTTAGGAAGAGTATCTACATTTACGGAGAGTTTGGTTTCCATTATGATTCCGTTTGGAAATATGCTTGGGGGATTCTTACTTGTTCATTGTAGTGTATTATTTGTGGTAATTTTATACGGAGTTTCATTGGTACTATGTGCGATTACATATTTGTGTGTTGGAAGATAAGATAGACATATGCAGAAGAGATTTAAAAAGGTTGAAGGAGACTGTAATTTATTCTGTGTTTGCAACATTTACGAAAGAAGGTGCCTCTCGCAAATACTATACATCATTCTGCA
>CAJJYZ010000036.1 GCA_905197485.1 uncultured Lachnospiraceae bacterium
TGGTAAGCCGTTCCGTCTGTGTCAGCAGCACGTTATTTTGAAATACCGGGTCGGTATAGGGCTTTATATCTTCGGCGTTGCCCCAACGGGCAGAACCGTATTCGATACCTTTTCGATATTTCTTTGCGTTCTTGCCTTTGAAGTACACCATAAGCCGGATAAGGACAGCCCCCGCAATACCGATAAGCAAATCCATAAGGGCAAGGCTCGGAAGCGGGCTTGCAAAGGCAGCGGAAAAGCCGTCTGCAAGAGAAAGCACCTTGCCGGAAAGGTCAGCTCCCGGAGAGAGCCGCACCGCCTGTCCGATTTTGTCAAAGAGATAGACAAAGAGCACATAGGGGGCATTTAGGATAAGCAGCTTTTTAAGTTCCGGCTTCATAGCGATACCTCCCTGTCCTTTTTCTTCACTTTGTCCCTCTGTGCGTTCAGAGCTGCCGCCTTATCTTTCAGAGTAGAAAGCAGCTTGCGGATAGAGGGCTTTTTATCCCTGCCTAATTTCTTTGCGGTAAATTCCCGGAACGCTTCGGTCATAACGTCAATATCCTTGCCCCGAAAAGACACAAGGTAGGTCGGCGGCTTGCCGTTCTCAATCTTCTTGACGTTGTAATCAAGCCCGTTTTTCCTTGCGATAGGGTCAAAGGCTTTGATATTTTGGTCGGTAATCTCAATGTTGGAAACCTTTTCTCCCGGCTTCATAAGCTGCCGCATAGTGATTTTCCCATGCGGGGCTTTGGTTAGCTGCCCTTTGCCTTTGGCAAGCAGGGCTTTCATAGCCTTTTGCAGCACTTCGGCGGTCAGCTTAGATGTTTTGATTGCTAAAGATACGACTTTTTCGTTGACTTCATCTTGCATGAAATCCCTCCTTTCGTGGTTTTGTTAGGGTGGTGCGCCGCTTCGGGGCATAAAAATAAGGCGTACATTTTTCATGCCGCCTTTAGATACGCACCCGCAGCCCGTTCAAATCCGAAGCCCTCACACCGACAAGATACCAGTTGTCCCCGTACTCCATGCGGGTCGGCTTCCATTTGCCGCGTACAAACACTTCAATGCAATCCCCACAATGCAGTCCTCCGTAGTAGTCGTTAAGGTCAAAGCGAATGTCGTAACGGTCTGCCGTTTCATCAAAAATTAAAGCTCCTGTTTTCTGTGCCATATTAAAATCCTCCTGTTTTTTAATAGCCGCCGTACATATCGTGATTGACAAGGGCGGTGTAATAGCTGTCAATGGTGTTGGGTGCATTGAAAAGTACCGCTTTCAGATATTGCTTGATGTTGCGGATTTTCGTGGTGTTCTCTTTCATGCAGTCAAAGACAAATTCAATGTGATTGCTGTTGAGCTTCATAAACTTTGCTTTGACAAGCTCTGCCGGATAATCGTCCCCGGCGATACGAATTGTCTTTCGTTTGGTGCAGACAGTTTCAAGGATAAGGGACACAATCTCGTCCAAGCGTTCCCTGTCAATGTTGCTATGCTTGATAAAATGCTCATACTCGATATTGTCCTTAATGATTTCCTCATACACACTGTATGCGTCTGCCGTTTCCGTTCCTTTCCGTTCCGGCTCTGCCGTTTCCTCCCTCAAAGGAGAGGGGTTAGGGGAAAGGATAGGAATGGAATGGTTATTTGATAAATCCGTATTTGATTTTTCTTTTTTTGATAAGTCAGTCTTTTGTATATCTTTATTTAATTGCATTGGATTTTCCGACGTCGGGTTATCCGGTGTCGGATTTTCCAATATCGGGTTATCCGCTGTTGGATTTTCCAATACCGGACAATCCAATGCCGGGGGCTGTGGCTGTTCGTAAATGGTGTACTCGATAGCGGTCATTTTACCTTTCTCGTCGCGTCCCTGCCGTCTTGTGATATATCCGGCTTTTTCAAGCTCCCATACAGCGGTGCGGATAGCGTCGATACTTTCCCGGTTGATATAGGACAGTCCTGCAAGAGTATAGTCCCAATCCTCCGGCAAGGACAGCATTTGTGATAACAGCCCTTTTGCCTTTAGTGAAAGCTCCTTGTTGCGTAAATGGTGGTTGCTCATAACCGTATATCCTGTGTTTCTCTCCACGCGGAAAACTGCCATAGCTTCATCAACTCCTTTGCTGCATATTTGTTACGCAGTAGAACAGCGATTTTGAGGGTTTAGGTATCAATCCCTTACCCTGTGAAAACCGCACCCGCAAAGCCTTGTGTAGCAAGGCTCTTTTTGCCCCTACTGCGTAACATGAGGGTAAAAAAATAGCGGCGTTCCTGTTCCCCTGTGTAGGAGTGAAGAAACGCCGCTGTATGCGGTACATTATAATATTTTAACTTCTGTTCTATCATGCTATATGGTTCTATCCGTAGAAATCTGTATGCCCGTTTAGCAATACATAAAATGCGTTGGACTCCGGTTTTCGACTATCTTTTTACACCCATTTCTACACCCAAATGGCATGAAACTATATGATTTTGCATGAAGTTTTATAAACTTGCAATTTCAAAAAACCTTGTAACCATGCGGTTTTACGGACTTTTATTGAGGTATATAGATTTATGAAAAAAGGCTAATTTACAACGATACCTAATTTCATTTTTATCTTTACCTGCCTGAAAACCATTGATTTATAAGGGTTTTCACCTTTCTATTAAATATTTCTACACAATTTACTACACTAATTTTAAACGATTTCAAAGATTTTTTCAATCCTTGATTTTCCAAGCGTATTTTCAAACAGCTTATACTCTTACACCACGCTTATATTTATCCCTATACGAAAATAAGGGAGCTAACGCTCCCTCTGAGTTTAAAATCTTCCACTTATATGGCAGGAACTCTCCCGAAGATAGTCTTCTATCTAAGAATAGTATATGATACCTCCATAAAAATATCAACTCTTTTATGTACTTGTTCAGACTATATTATTTTATGCCTTTATCTCTCGTTTCCATCAAAATGACAAGTCCTTTCGGAAATGTAATCGTCACTTTTTCCTCTTTTGCCTGATTACTTACACAAAGACTGTCATATGGCGTCAGCACATGGTCTGTAAGGGGATATTTCGCGCCTTTGATATAGAAGTGTTCCACGATTCCATCGAGCGGAAACACCGAAAAGTACGGTCCAAACATTTTTTCTTTATAGAGCACCTCTTCTTTTTCTATCACGCGGATTCGATTATGGCTATCCCGAATCTCCGCGCGGATTCCGGCTTTCTGCGGAATCGAAAGGGTCTGGATATTGCCGAGCACATGGTCGAGCCTTGTCCCTGTAACTCCATAGAGATAGATGCTCTCACAGTTCTTTTCCATCGCAAGTCGAACCCCTATCTCTGTGTCCGTCGCATCCTTCACCGGGTCAAATTCCCGAATCGGAACTTGCGTCTCTTCCTTATAATATCGGACAATCTCTGCCGGAAGGCTGTCGAAGTCCCCCACGATATAGTCCGGGGTCATCTGATGCTCATATAAGAAGCGGTTTCCGCTATCTACACCGATTAACAGACAATTATCTCCAGACTCTTTGTGCGCCTTCCATTCTGCCAGCACAAATTCCTCTTCCAACATTCCACCGCTTATTATCACTGCCCTAGTTTTCATAGCTTTTCAAAATCTCCATGAACTGTCTTGTATTTTCAGCCGCCTTTCCACCTTTGAATACGGCAGAACCGGCTACGATAATATTCGCCCCTGCATCCAGAACTTCCCTTACATTCGTCAGATAGATTCCTCCATCAACCTGAATGTCTGTCTGCAATCCCTTGGCAGTAATCATGGCTCTTGTCTCCCTGATTTTCTCAAGAGAATTTTCGATGAATTTCTGTCCGCCAAATCCCGGATGTACCGACATAATCAGCACCATATCTACTTTCTCGATATATGCCTCCAGTTCAGAAACCGGTGTATCCGGACAGATGGAGATTCCAACCTTTAATCCGTATTCTCTGATTTTCGCAATCGTCGCGTTTACATCTTCACATGCTTCCAGATGAATCGTAATCAAATCTGCTCCTGCATTTTTGAATGCTTCTACATAACGAATCGGTTCTGTAATCATAAGATGCGCATCCATCACCTGATTGGTACAACTCTTGATAGAGGAAAGAACCGGCATGCCAAATGAAATGCTCGGAACAAATATCCCGTCCATCACATCAAAATGAAGATATTCTGCCCCATGTTCCTCTGTCGCTTTGATTTCCTTTCCAAGCTCTTTAAAATCTGCCGCCAAAATAGACGGTGCAAGTATATAATTCATCTTTAATATCTCCTTTTTTCTTTCAGTTCATTGTACATTTCCGTATAGTTCTCATATCGGATTCTATGAATTTTTCCTTCTTCCAGCGCCTGCTTCACCGCACATCCCGGCTCATGAATATGGTCGCATCCGTTGAATTTGCATTGTCCTTCATACGGAGCAAATTCTGGGAAATAATACTTCAGTTCTTCCTTTTCAAAGTCATTCACATAGAGCGAACTGAATCCCGGCGTATCCATAATATAAGAAGTCTCGTTGATTGGTATGAGTTCCGAATGACGGGTCGTATGCTTTCCTCGTTCAATCTTCTCGCTGATTGTCCCCGTCTCCATCTCAATCTCATTCTGAAACAAGTTAATCAAGGAAGATTTCCCCACGCCGGAAGGTCCTGCTACCGCAGTCGTCTTTCCTTCCAACACCGCTTTTACAAGTTCCACATTTTCTTCCTGTTTCGCACTTGTAAATATCACCTGGTATCCACACGTCTGGTAGATTTCCTCCAGTTGCCTGATTTCCTCTTCTTCTGCAATGTCTTTCTTATTAAAGACAAGAACGGTCGGTATCTGCTTACATTCCATCATCACAAGAAAACGGTCTAGAAGATTCAAGTGCGGCTTCGGTTTCGTCACCGCAAACACAACAAGCGCCTGGTCAATATTCGCAACAGCCGGACGAATCAGCTCATTACTCCGTTTCAATATCTGTGTAATATTGCCAAGCTTCTTTTCTTCATCTAAAATATCAATTTCTACATTATCTCCGACAAGAGGCTTCACTTTCGCTTTGCGGAATGCCCCTTTTGCCTTACATTCATAAATACCGGATTCTACTATGTGAACATAGTAGAATCCGGCGATTCCTTTTACAATTTTTCCCTGCATAAATCTCTTTACCACGTTGTTCCCTGACCGTTTTCTCCGTCTGTATTTCCGTCTTCGCCATTATCCGGTCCATTGTTGTCCGGATTCTCCGGCTCCGGGTCCGGTGTCGGTTCCGGTCCCTTGCTGACCACAAGATTTATCTTCGTCTTCATGGATACCGAACTTCCTTCGCCCGGCGATACGGAAATAACGGTTCCGGCCTTCTTATCACTAAACTCGTATTTGATAGTTCCTGTTTCCAGACCTGCACTGGAAATCAAAGACTTCGCCGCATCCAGCGTATTTCCGATAACAGGAGGTACTGTTGCCTTCTCTTCCGGTTTCTTTCCTTTACTAATCTGAATCGAGATGGAAGAACCTCTTTCTACACGTGTTCCGGCTTTCTTACTCTGGTAGCATACTTTTCCTTTCTCGTAGCTGTCATTGTATACTTCTTCCGATGTGTAGTTAATGCTCAAACCGTTCAGAATGCTTGCCGCTTCCCGTTCTGACTTTCCTAGGAGATTCGGAATCTCCGGTTTGTCTTCCCCGGAACTGATAATCAACGTGATTTCACTTCCCTTTGCCGCCATCGTTCCCTCCGACGGTGTTGTACGGATGACTTCGTCCTGTTCAAACTCTTCGCTTGCTTCAAAGTCCGGACTTACGCTTACCTTGAAACCGAGCGCTTCCAACTCGTCTCTTGCTTCATCCTGACTCTTGCCGGACACATCCGGAACTTCTATCTCTTCTTCTGTCTTGCCGGAACTTACGATAACCGTCACAACAGATTCTTTCTTTACTTTTGTTCCTTCTTTCGGGTCCTGGCTGATAACATATCCTTTTTCATATTCTGAAGATTCCTGCACCGCTTTCACCTTCAATGTGAGTCCTTTTGTTTTTAATGCTTTCTCAGCTTCTTCTTTTGTTTTCCCTACGAGTTTCGGAACTTTGACTTCTTTTTTCTCTTCTTCCGTTATCGCAGATGGTCCGAATTTCAAAAGTCCTGTCGCGCGTCCCACAATAAAAATCACCACAAATGCAATAATAACAACTGCGACAATCGTAAGAATCTTGATGAGCTTCGTCATCTTCGGATTGACGTCCGAGTTTTTTCCTCTTCTTCTGTCATCATAATCGTCATCCTCATATTCGTCATCGCCATAGTCGTCGTATTCATCGTCGTAAGAATCCTCATCATACGCATCGTCGTACTCGTCATCATATTCGTCATCCATCATGCGATATCTTCCGGCTTCATTCTTCACCCGATTCACGTCATTGGCATTAAATAACACCGTCTCGTCTGCTACGCGCATCGGACCAATCGTAACAAAATCTCCATCCGGGTCTACCAAAGACCGTTTCAAATCTTCTCTTAACGCCTTGATATTCGGATATCTTCTGTCCGCATTCTTCTGTGTACATTTGAGAATAATCTGCTCCAGGCTGTACGGAATCCCTTCCATCCTCTCTGATGGCGGTGTAATCTCTTCCTGCAATTGCTTGATGGCAACGGCAACGGCAGAATCTCCGTCAAACGGCAACGTTCCCGTCACCATCTCATACATCGTGATACCGAGCGAATAGATGTCGCTCTTGTAGTCACTGTATCCGCCTCTCGCCTGCTCCGGCGAAGTATAATGCACAGAACCCAGCACATTCGTACTGATTGTATTGGAGGATGCCGCCTTTGCAATTCCGAAATCTGTAACCTTTACCTTTCCTTCTTTGGAAATCATGATATTCTGCGGCTTAATGTCCCTATGTACAATCTGATGCATGTGGGCCGCTTCGATTCCGTTTGCCGCCTGTATCGCAATACTGATAGTCTCTTTCGCCGAAAGAGAGCCTTTCTTATGGATGTATTCCTTTAATGTGATTCCTTCCACCAGTTCCATTACCATGAAGTAAAGTCCCTGTTCTTCTCCCACATCATATACGTTGACAATGTTTGGATGCATCAATCCTGCCGCCGCCTGCGCTTCCGACTGAAACTTCTCCACAAATGTCTTATCTTCCCTGAATTCTTTCTTCAGGATTTTAATTGCCACGAAGCGATTCAGCTTGTGGTCCTTTCCTTTATAAACGTCCGCCATGCCTCCGGCGCCCACTTTGCTTAGCACCTCATAGCGGTCTCCGATAAATATTCTGTCTTTCATGATATACTCACCTCGCCTGCAAATGGTTGAACGAGGACGATTCCAATATTATCTTTGCCGCCATTCTCATTTGCTTTTTCTACTAATTCTTTTGCAGTCTCTACGATATCTCTCCCACTTTTCACAATTCTGAAGATTTCATCGTCATCCAACATATCCGTCAGACCGTCTGAACACATCAGAACCGTATCGCCTTTCTGCAAACGATGTTGGAAGAAATCTACTTCCACATCCTCCTTGGCTCCAATCGCCCTAGTGATAACATTCTTATCCGGATGATACTTCGCTTCCTCCGGATTGATTCCCCCTAATCGAACCATCTCCTGTACAAGAGAATGGTCTCTCGACAACTGTTGAATCTCATCCCGGATGAGATATAACCGGCTGTCTCCCACATTCGCAAAATATAATGTATGTTCAATGATTGTAGCGACTACCAATGTCGTTCCCATTCCATTCAGACTCACATCTGATGCCGCCGCTTCGATAATGCTGCGATTCACTTCTTTCACCGCATCTGTGATAATCGCTTCCGGCCCCATCTCTTCGCTCCCACGAATCCTCTCTTCCAGCACTTCTACCGCATACTGGGAAGCAAAATCTCCGGCCTTATGACCACCCATACCGTCAGCAACGACAAACAAATTCGGAATGTTCCCAATCGGTTTATCTGATGCAAATACAGAGTCCTGATTGATTTCACGTTTTCTTCCAACGTCAGTCAACGAAAATACTTTCATACACCTCTCCTTATTTTTGCTCTTTGTTTACGTGTCGTCTCCGAAGTTGTCCACAGGCTCCGTCAATATCTGAACCCATTTCCCTTCTTATAGTAACATTTATGCCATTTTTTTCAAGTTTATTTTTGAATTTCTCCGCATGTTCCCTCGTCGGCTTCTCGAAATCTCTCTCTTTAATCGGATTGACCGGAATCAGATTCAGGTGACAGTTTCTTGGTTTCAGAATTGCAATCAACTCTTTCGCATCCTCTTCTCCGTCATTCACACCATGTACGAGGCTGTACTCAAACGTAATTCTTCTTCCCGTCTTTTCAAAATATGTATCGCAGGCAGCAAGCACGTCCGAAAGCTCATATTTATTCGCAACAGGCATCAGCTTCTTTCTCTTCTCCTGATTGGAGCCATGCAAAGACAGCGCCAGTGTAATCTGAAACTTTTCTTCTGCCAGCCGCTTCATATTCGGAATGATTCCGCAAGTAGAAACCGTAATATTTCTCTGACTGATATGCAGTCCATGTTCATCGCTTACCATCCGGATAAATGTCACGAAGTTCTCATAATTATCCAGCGGCTCTCCCGTTCCCATAATCACAATATTGGAAACGCGCTCTCCGGATATCTTCTGAATCTGATAAATCTGCCCTAGCATCTCGGAAGGAGTCAGATTCCTTGCCAGACCGTCCAAAGTGGAGGCACAGAACCGACATCCCATCCGGCAGCCCACCTGGGAAGAGATGCAGACGGAGTTGCCATGCTTATATCTCATCAGGACACTTTCTACCACATTCCCATCATACAGTTCAAATAAGAATTTGTTCGTTCCATCCATCTTGGAAATCTGCCGTTCAATCATCGAAACCTTCCGAATCTCATACTCTTGCTCCAGTTTCTCTCTCAACACCTTCGACAAATTCGTCATCTCTTCAAACGAATCCACAAGCTTCTCATGAAGCCAGCTGTAAATCTGTTTGCTTCGGAATGCCTTCTCACCAAGCTGTGCCATTTCCTGCTGTAACTCTTCATATGTATAAGAACGAATATCTTTCTTCTCCATCATCAAACTCCTTTTTCTTTTTTATGGAATTTTGCAATGAAAAATCCATCACTTTCATGAATGCCCGGAAGAAGCTGTAAGCATCCGTCTTTCACACTTCCTTTCAGCGCATCGCAAAGAACGCTTTCCACCGATACCTGTTCAAACTCCGGATACTGACTTAAAAACCATCTGACATTTTCTATATTCTCTCCTTCGTTGATAGTACATGTACTATACACAAGTGTCCCGCCCGGTTTGACATAACGGTGTACAACCGACAGAATCTCCCTCTGCAGCTTCTCCAGCTCTTCCTGTAGCGGTTCCGTCATGTTATACTTGATATCTGCCTTTTTCCCAATGACGCCAAGTCCGGAACATGGCAGGTCCGCAATGACAATCTCTGCTTTCTCTTCGGATGCTTCGTCAAACACAAGTGCATCCTGCTTCACCGCTTCCATATTTTCCACTTGAGCACGTTCAATGTTATCCCAGATGAGTTCCACTTTATAATCCGTCAAGTCTCTTGCTTCCACATGGCCGGTTCCTCTTAACTTGTCCGCAATATGTAAAGACTTTCCACCCGGAGCCGCACACACATCGATGACAGAATCCCCTTCTTTCGGCTCTGCCACTTCCGCTACAAGCATCGAACTCAAATCCTGCACCTGAAAATCTCCATCTTCGAAGCTCTCCAAGTCTCCAAGATAATCATAACCGGATATTTCCAATGCGTAGTCGAGATACGGATGTTCTTTGACCGTCACCTGTTCTTCCCGAAGCTTCTGAATCAGCTCTTCCTTGGAAATCCGATGCAGATTGCATCGGATGGTTGTCCCTTTCTCTTCCAAGAATCCTTGCAGCATCTTCTCCATCGTCTCCAAGTCATAAGATTTCTGCCATTTCTCCAAAATCCACATCGGCATGGAATACTTGATTGACATGTATTCTAACATATTCTCCCGCCCAGGATATTGAATATTGCTTACATTTCTATCAATATTGCGTAACACTCCGTTTACAAATCCCTTCAGATTCACAAATCCTCTCTTCGCCGCAAGCTTGACCGCTTCGTTACAGACAGCAGAATTAGGAACGCTGTCCATATATAGAATCTGATAGACTGCGCTCCTAATAATCGTCCGAATGACCGGCTTCATCTTATTCACCTTTACTTTAGAAAATTGATTGATAATATAATCAATTTCTATCATATGCTCCAGCGTCCCCTCCACCACTCTTGTGATGAAGGCACGCTCTCTTTTCTCTAAATACTGATATTTGGAAAGGGTATTCCGAAGAATAATATGCTCATGTTCTCCGTTTTTTGTGATTTCCAGAAGAATTCCAAGTACCAGCTCTCTTTCATTTACCGCTTTAGTCATTGTCCCTTCTTCCTCCTGTCAGAATCAGAATACGAAGAAGCTGCAAAATCGCAGTCGCCGCACTCGCTACATAAGTAAGAGCCGCCGCTCCAAGCACTTTCTTTACGCCTCCTACTTCTTCCGGAGACATCATTCCATTGCTTCCAAGAATCCGGATTGCCCGGTTCGACGCATTGAATTCTACCGGAAGCGTCACAAGATGAAACAATACTGCCGCAGAAAACGCAACGATTCCGAGATTGATAAGAAGCGCGGAAGAATCTCCCGTAATAAAGAGGCCAAGCAAAATAAGAGGCCATGCAATCGTAGAGCCAAAATTTGCAATCGGAACCAACGCCCCTCTCCAACGGATTGGCGCGTAATTCGTGGCATGCTGAATCGCATGTCCGCACTCATGCGCCGCAACGCCAACCGCCGCTACCGACATGGAATTGTATGTGCTGTCTGAAAGTCTCAGCACTTTATTCCTCGGGTCATAGTGGTCCGTCAGGCTTCCGGCGACTCTCTCAATCCTGACATCGTAGATACCAGCGCCACGAAGAACTCTCTCCGCCGCCTCCCTTCCGGTGAGACCTGCGTAATTGCGTACCCTCTGATATTTCGCAAACGTACTTTTTACTTTTGCAGACGCCAAAAGACTTAATATGACACCGATAAGCACAAGCGCATATGTCGGGTCAATTCTATAATACATTGGATAATACATGCTATTCACCTAATTTCGTCATTTCTTTGATTTGATATCCGCGTAAAAATGCCCCCGCATCCATACGTTTCTTCCCAGGAATCTGAAGTTCCAGCACTTTTAACTGCTGATGTCCCGTCTGCACCGTAAAGGAATCTTTGTCCACAGCCACAATCGTTCCCGGCGCCTCTTCTCCGGATACTTCCACGACTTCTGCCGCCCAGATTTTCATGACCTTGTCATTCCACATCGTGTACGCGCTCGGCCAAGGATTCAGCCCGCGAATGAGACGTTCAATTGAAACTGCCTCTTTCGTCCAATCGATATTCCCAAGCTTCTTATCCAACATTCTCGCGTACTCCGTCGGAGTCTCGCCCTGTTTCTCCGGCACTACCGTCTTCTCCTCCAACGCCTTCAACGTCTCCACGCACAACGCGGCCCCGGCTTCAGCAAGCTTATCATGAAGACTTCCGCCTGTCTCGTCTTTCGCAATCGGAATTTCCGTCTTCAAAAGCATGTCTCCGGTGTCCAATCCTGCATCCATCTGCATCGTTGTCACACCTGTCACTTCTTCCCCGTCAATAATCGACCATTGAATCGGAGCAGCCCCGCGATACTTTGGTAAAAGGGAAGCGTGCACGTTCACACATCCATATGGCGTCATATCCAGAATCTCCTGTGGAAGAATCTGACCGAATGCAATGACTACCATAATATCTGCCTCATACTTACGAAGTTCTTCCATACATTCCGGCTCCCTTACCTTCTTCGGCTGAAATACCGGAATATTGTGCTTTAATGCCGCTTCTTTCACCGGCGTAAACTGCATTTCTTTTCCGCGTCCCTTCGGCTTATCCGGCTGTGTTACCGCCAACACTACTTCGTGCCCCGCTTCCACAAGCGCCTCCAATGTTCCGACGGAAAAATCCGGAGTTCCCATAAAAATCACTTTCATCCTCTCTCGTTCCTCCTATTCCTCTTCGTCGTAAGTCACATCGTAAAGCTCGCCTTCCACAAGCTCTACATACATCTTTCCATCCAAGTGGTCCAACTCATGGCAGAATGCTCTTGCGAGGAGTTCTTCTCCTTCATATTCTACCGGCTCCATATTGACGTCAAGAGCCTTCACCTTCACATAATTCGGGCGCGTCACCTGTCCTGCCTTTCCCGGAAGACTTAAGCATCCTTCCGAACCAGTCTGTGTTCCGCTCGTCTCCACAATCTCTGGATTGATTAAAAGAAGCGGACCTTCTCCGATATCAATCACTACGATTTGTTTCAAAACACCGACCTGCGGAGCGGCAAGCCCCACGCCGCCGGACTCATACAGCGTGTCAAACATATCCTCGATAAGCTCTACAGTACGCGGCGTCATCATCTTCACCGGTTTACATTTCTTCGTTAATACGTCGTCTCCCATTTCTCTAATCTGTCGAATTGCCATCTCATTTCCTCCTAAAATACATGTATCGGATTAAAATCAAATTGAATCCTCATCTTCTTGAATCCATCATTCAATTCAATATATTTTTCCAATTGATTTTTCATCTCTATTAGCATACCATATCTTTCGTGTTTTATATAAATAATTTTTCTATAAATATCATTAACTTTTCCTATATAAGGAGTTGCGGGACCGATTATCTGGTACTCTCCCCCTTGATTTCTCTTCTTTGCATACTCTTTTAGGTAATGCGCTCCCTTTTCCAAATGTTCTTCTTCCTTGCAGCTCACAAGTATCGCAAGAAGCTGTTCCAGCGGAGGATATCCCATCCACTCCCGATACTGAATCTCCTGTTCATAAAAGCCAAGATAATCCTGTCTCGCCGCCGTCTCAATGCAATAATGCTCCGGACTATACGTCTGAATCACCACTTCTCCCGCTTTCTCTCCTCTTCCGGCTCTTCCCGCCGCCTGTGTCAAAAGCTGAAACGTACGCTCCCCTGCCCGATAGTCGTCCGCGTAGAGCGATAAATCTGCCGCAAGAATCCCTACCAACGTCACATTCGGAAAATCATGCCCTTTCACAATCATCTGGGTTCCAACGAGAATGTCCGCCTCTTCATTGGCAAATGCCGACAGGATTCTCTCATGTCCATCCTTCTCCTTTGTCGTGTCCATGTCCATACGCAGTACCCTGGCGTTCGGAAATTCTCTTTGCAGCAGCTCTTCAATCTGCTGCGTTCCCGCTCGGAATCCTCCGATATATTTCGAACCGCACTCCGGACATTTCTCATAAAGCGGTTCTTCATATCCGCAATAGTGGCAAACCAGTTTCCCATTCCTGTGTGAAGAAAGCGCCACATCACAGTGCGGGCATCTGGCAACATGTCCACAAGAACGGCAGGACACAAATCCTGCATATCCTCTCCGGTTCAAGAACAGCATTATCTGTTCCTTTTTGCGCAGACGTTCCTCCATCAGTTCCCGCAGTTTATCGCTCAGAATCGAGCGGTTTCCTTTCCTTAATTCTTCCCGCAAATCCACCGTATACACTTGTGGAAGATTCTGATTCCGGGCTCGTTTCTTCAACGTGAGCAATGTATAGTCTCCATGCAATGCCCGATAATAAGAGTCTACCGACGGCGTGGCGGAACCAAGTACCACGCTCGCCCCTTCCATACGGGCTCTCGCCTGCGCCGTTTCTCTCGCATGATACCTTGGAATCTGTTCACTCTTATACGTGGATTCATGTTCCTCGTCTATGATAATCAAGCCCAGTTTTGGAAAGGTTGTAAATAACGCAGAGCGGGGGCCTATCATCACATCAATCTCCCCATTTTTCGCCCGCATCATCTGGTCGTAACGTTCCCCTTGGGATAATCTGGAGTTCAGAATGGAAATACGGTCACCAAATCTCCGATAAAACCGCATCACTGTCTGATAGGTCAGAGAAATCTCAGGAATCAGGACAATGACTTGTTTCCCTTCCCGTATAACCTCCTCCATCATTTCCATATAGACTTCCGTTTTTCCGCTTCCCGTAATCCCATGCACCAGATACGTCTTCCGTATCCCTTGCCGGTAGTCTGTCTGAAAGCGTGTAATCGCCGCCTGCTGTTCTTCCGTATAGATAAGTTTCCTTTCCTGCCTCTCCTGCTTTCGCACAGGATTCCGGTAAATCTGTTCTTCCGCAATCTTCAGAACTCCCTGCTCCTCCAATGCCCGAATGACACTTGCCGTAACATTCAGCTTCTTCGTAATCAGTTCATAGGAAATCTCCCGATGAGTGAGAAGCTCCGCCAGAAGCCTCGCCCTCGCTTTCTGATTCTTCCGCAGATAAAAGTCCAGTTTTTCCTGCCCCTCTTCCTCCGAAAGACAAAGATACACCGTCCTTTTTATCCTCGTCTTCACCTTCTGCTTCACAGGCAAGACCGTTCGAAGCGCCTGAATCATCGTGCCTCCATAATGCTCCTTCATCCAGGCGGCCAGCGCAATCATTCTCCCTTCAATCTCTACCGCATCTTCCGAAAGATTTTGAATCTCTTTTATCTTATCCAAGTCATACTGACACTTCTCCGAAAACCCGATGACATACCCTTTTGTCACTTTATTCCCTCTGCCAAAAGGAACCAACACCTCTGCTCCTATCTGTACACGCCCTTCCAGTTCCGGAGGAATCCGATATTGAAAGACTTTATCCAATTTTTCATGTGTAATGTCAACGATGATGTCTGCGTACATATCTTACTCCTTCATTGCTTGTCGGACTATCTCATGGTCATCCAGGTGATAACGCACACCTTTGATTTCCTGATAGGCCTCATGTCCCTTTCCCGCCAGAAGAATCACGTCCCCTTCTTCGGCATGTTGAATGGCAAATCGAACAGCTTCCCTCCGGTCACAGATTTCTATATAGCGTCCCGCTGTCTTCTGTATTCCGAGACGAATCTCCAGCATAATCTCCAAAGGCTCCTCATATCTTGGATTATCCGATGTGATAATCGTAAAATCCGATAATTCTCCGGCCACTCTTCCCATCTCATACCGACGGCTTCTTGCCCGTCCTCCGCCGCACCCGAAAATCGTCACGATGCGCTTTGGATGATAAGAGTGTACCATCTCCAACACACTTTGTAAACTCATGGCGTTATGTGCATAGTCAATCAAAACCGTAAATGTTCCTTGAATAACCCGTTCTACCCGTCCGCACACTTGCACGTTCTGCAGCGCATTTCGAATCTTTTCCCCGTCAATTCCAAGATTCCGGCACACCGCATAGGCAGCCGCCGAATTATAAATATTAAATCTTCCCGGCATGGTAAGTCGAATCATTTCTTCATTCAGACAATACTCTACCCCTAGAATCCCTTGTTCATTTTTTCTTCTCTCCCCTGTTATCCGATAGTCGGACTGCTCCCGGAATCCGTATGTTTCCACCCGGCATTTTGCATCCCGTACCATTTCTTTCCAGCAAACATCATCACGATTTAAGATTCCAAGACTGCACTGGCGAAATAATTTTGCCTTGCTGTTTTTATATTCCTCCATACTCGCATGCTCATACGGTCCGATATGGTCCTCTCCGAGATTGGTAAACACGCCAATCTCAAACCGGATTCCATCCACGCGATGAAGCTTCAGACCTTGCGAAGATACTTCCATCACTACAATATCGCAGCCCGCATCTGCCATTTCCCGCAGATACCCTTGTACCGCAAGCGATTCCGGAGAGGTATGCGTAGCCGGAATCCTTCTCCTTCCGGTTCTTATCTCCATCGTTCCTATCAAACCCGGCTTATGTTCCGGCTGTTTTTGTAATATCTCATAAATCATACAGGCGGTTGTCGTCTTCCCTTTTGTTCCCGTCACACCCACAATCTGCAATTCTTCTGCCGGATAACGATAGAATGCCGCCGCAATCTTCGCCAATGCGCTTCTGGCATCCTGTACACGAATCAACGTCATTCCTTCCGGAACTTCCACCTCTTTTTCTGCCACGATTCCGACTGCCCCTCTTCCTACCGCCTCCTCTATATAAGAGCATCCGTCAAAATGCATGCCGGAAATACAGACAAACAACGCGTTCTTTTCCGCATCTTTCGAATGGCTTACCACCTTTGCGATGTCTATCTCTTCTGTTCCTTGTATTACTTCATACTCCAAACATTCCAACAGATTCGCAAGTTTCATATTCCAACCTCTTTACAAAAATCTCCCTCTCTTTACCGCATCTTCGCCGAATCTTCTTCGGATATCATCCAAAGCCTTCTCCAGTTTTCTTTGTTTCTCATCTTTCTGCTTCTCCGGTTGTATATCGAAAATCGTCAATTGCTCCGGCGCCGACTCCTCTACCAGCTTCGAGGTACGGATTCCAAGAAGACGTATCGGTTCTCCATTCCACAACTCCCGGAAAAGGGCGCACGCATTTTCATAAAGCAGTTGTTCCGAATTAGTGTTCTGTATCAACTGTTTTTGATGGGACGCTGTGCGAAAATCGTGGTATTTGATTTCCACACTCACCATCCCCGCCTTCTGCTTCGCCTTACGCAATCTCTTTCCCACACTTTCCGCAAGCCACAAAAGCACCTTCTTCGCTTCTTCTTCCGTCGTCGCATCCCTGGAAAGCGTCGTCGAATTTCCAATTCCTTTCGCCGCGCTCTCTTCCGCATGAATCGTCGCGTCTCCAATTCCATTGGCAAATTCCCACAGCATCCTTCCATGACTCTTCAAATGCAGTTCCAACAGATGCGGCTCCATCTGTGCCAGTTCTCCAATTGTCTGTATCTCCAGTTTTTTCAAGACTGCTACGCTCGCTTTTCCCGCCATATAAAGTTCAGACACCGGAAGCGGCCACATCTTCACCGGAATCTCCTGCGGAAACAATGTGTGTACTTTGTTCGGTTTTTCAAAATCCGACGCCATCTTTGCCAACAATTTGTTGTTGGAAATCCCAATGTTTACTGTGAATCCAAATTTCTCATAGATAGCATTCTTGATTTCCACCGCGGCGTCTATCGGTGAATGATAGTTTCCCGCAATTCCGGTGAAGTCCATGTAGCATTCATCCACACTGACCTGTTCGATATCCGGCGTATAGGACACCAGAAATTCCATCAGGTTCCTACTATATATACTATACATTTTATGGTTGGGTGGTTCCATCACAAGATTCGGACACTTACGAAAGGCATTCGCAACAGGTTCCCCCGTACGAATGCCGTATCTTTTTGCCGGAATAGACTTGGCAAGAACCACGCCATGTCTGGATTCCTGGTCTCCCCCGATAATACATGGAATCTCACGCAAATCTATCCCGCTTCCATTCTTCAATTTTTCCACTGCAGTCCAACTCAAATATGCCGAGTTTACATCAATATGAAAAATAACCGGTGTCATCTTATCCCTTTACCTTTGCCACTAATTCCTCATTCTCCACATCGATTAAAATGACATCTTCACTTCTGACCTTATCTGACAGAATCAGTTTCGCTGCCAATGTCTCCACATGTTTCTGCAAATATCTCTTCAACGGTCTTGCGCCATACATCGGCTCGTAGCCGCCTTCTATAATCATATCCTTCGCTTCTTTTGTCAACTCCACAGAAAGTTCTTTGTCACTCAATCGACGGTTAATATCTGTTACCAACAAGTCAATGATGTCACAAATATCTGATTTCGTCAACGGTTTAAACATAATCGTTTCATCTAATCGGTTCAAAAATTCCGGTCGGAAGTGTGCCCGCAGCTCCTGCATCACCATATCCTCATTTTCTTTTCGGATATTTCCGTTCTCATCGATTCCATCCAGCAGATAGGAGGAACCAATGTTAGATGTCATAATCAGAATCGTGTTCTTAAAGTCCACCGTTCTTCCCTGAGAGTCTGTGATACGTCCGTCATCCAGAACCTGCAAAAGTACGTTGAATACATCCGGATGCGCTTTCTCAATCTCATCAAACAGTACGACGGAATATGGTTTTCTTCGTACCGCCTCCGTAAGCTGTCCGCCTTCATCATATCCCACATATCCCGGAGGCGCTCCGATTAATCTGGATACCGAATACTTCTCCATGTATTCGCTCATATCGATACGCACCATATTACTCTCGTCATCGAACAGACTCTCTGCAAGCGCTTTCGCAAGCTCCGTCTTACCAACGCCAGTAGGTCCTAAGAACAGGAAGGAACCAATCGGTTTTGTCGGGTCTTTGATTCCGGCTTTGGAACGGATGATAGCCTCTGTCACCTTCGTAACACCTTCATCCTGACCGATGACACGCTTATGCAGTTCATCCTCCAGGTGCAATGTCTTATTTCTCTCGCTTTCATTCAGTTTTGCAACCGGTATTCCGGTCCAGCGGGAAATAATTTTCGCAATCTCATCATCCGTCACACTCTCATGCACAAGCTGAAGGTCTCGTTCTTTTACCTTCGCCTCCTCAACTTCTAACTGTTTCTGTAACTGCGGAAGCTGTCCATACTGAAGCTCCGCCGCCTTCTCCAGGTCATACGAACGCTGTGCCTTTTGGATTTCCTGATTGACTTTGTCAATCTCTTCCCTGATTTTCTGCACACGTTCTACAGAAGCCTTCTCATTATCCCACTGTGCCTTCTTGCCGGCAAACTCATCCCGAAGTTCTCCCAGCTCTTTCTGGAGCGCAACGAGACGGTCCTGACTCAATCTATCATTTTCTTTCTTAAGAGCCGCTTCCTCAATCTCAAGCTGCATGACCCTTCTTCTTAATTCATCTAGTTCTGTTGGCATGGAGTCCAGTTCTGTCTTAATCAGAGCACACGCCTCATCCACAAGGTCGATTGCCTTATCCGGAAGAAAACGGTCTGAAATATAACGGTTCGATAATACCGCAGCCGCAACAAGAGCGCCGTCCGTAATCTTCACACCATGGAATACCTCATAACGCTCCTTCAGTCCACGAAGGATAGAGATGGCGTCCTCTACCGTCGGCTCATCCACCATAACCGGCTGGAAACGACGCTCCAATGCAGCATCCTTTTCAATGTACTGTCTGTACTCATCTAAAGTAGTGGCGCCGATACAGTGAAGTTCTCCTCTTGCCAACATAGGTTTCAGCATATTTCCGGCATCCATGGCTCCGTCCGTCTTGCCCGCTCCCACAATCGTGTGTAGTTCGTCGATAAACAGAATAATCGTTCCGTCGCTGCTCTTCACTTCTTCCAGGACCGCTTTCAAACGCTCCTCAAATTCTCCGCGGTATTTCGCTCCCGCTACCAAAGCTCCCATGTCCAGAGAGAATACCTTCTTATTCTTCAATGCTTCCGGCACGTCTCCTCTTACGATACGTTGTGCCAACCCTTCTGCAACCGCTGTTTTTCCGACACCCGGCTCTCCGATTAGAACCGGATTATTCTTCGTCTTACGAGACAGAATACGAATCACGTTACGAATCTCCGCATCTCGTCCGATGACCGGGTCCAGCTTCTGCTCCCTCGCCCGCTCTACCAGGTCTGTTCCGTATTTAGATAGCGAATCATATGTCGCCTCCGGATTATCGCTCGTCACCCTCTGATTTCCCCTGACAGTCGAAAGCGCTTGCAGGAATCCTTCTCTCGTAATTCCAAACTCTCGGAAAATCTCCTTTATCTCACGATTCGGCTGCTTCAAAAGAGAAAGGAATAAATGCTCAACCGATACGTACTCATCCCCCATCTGTGTCGCTTCATCGTCTGCATGAATCAGCACATTATTCAAGTCTTTCCCAATGAACACCTGACCGCCTTGTACTTTAGTACGCTTTGCAACGGCCTGCTCTGCCCGATTCAAAATCATCTCTTTTTGTATATTCATCTTCTCAAGAAGTTTCAGAATCAGACTGTCTTCCTGACGAATCAATGCGTAAAATAAATGTTCCTGCTCAATCTCCTGATTGCCGAACTGGTATGCAATCTTCTCGCAATCCTGTACGGCCTGTAACGATTTCTGCGTAAATTTGTTAATGTTCATATAAAACTCCTTCCTAAAATATTCTTCTCTATCTTCCTATGTTATCCCCTATGCACAATGCCGGCTTTGTCTTCCTTCCTGTAGCATTTGGAATTCTTTTAATTTTTGTTTCGCCTCATGGCTCAGATTCGTCGGCACCTGAATCTGTACCGTCACATACTGGTCTCCTCTCTGCTCCGGATTCTTCATGGATACCACGCCCTTTCCTCTCAGGCGAATCTTACTGCCGGACTGGGTTCCTTCCTTTATCTTGCACACAACGTCGCCATATAATGTATGGACTCTTTCTTCTCCTCCGAATACTGCCGTTGTGTACGGGATCTGAATCGTCGTATAAATATCCATTCCCTTTCTTTCAAATCCCGGCTTTGTTCCCACCGTCACATGAAGCATCAAATCTCCGTTCTCTCCTCCATGTACGCCCGGACTTCCTTTTCCTTTCAGACGAACTGTCTTTCCGGTCTCAATTCCCGCCGGAATATGAACTTGTAATGACTGTCTGCTTCCGTCTCCTTTTTGCAAATGCAATACTTTATCACATCCGAACACAGCTTCTTCAAATGTGACGGAAACATCGGCTTCCACATCGGCTCCCTTTCTCGGAACGTCCTGCTGGAATCCATAATTCGAGAATCCTTCCCTGAAACCATTCCCATAAAACTTCTGCTTTGTACCCGTATTCTTTCCGCGGAATATATCTCCAAAAATATCATCAAAGATGTCATCCATATTTCCACCCTCAAAATGATATTCCCGATATCCTCCGTTCCCTGTATTCTGATAATATGTGCCGTTTTGTGGTCCTGTTCCATCGAAAGCCGCATGTCCGAATTGGTCATACAGTTTTCTCTTCTCAGAATCACTTAACACATTGTACGCTTCGGTTACTTCTTTAAACTTCTGCTCCGCCTGCGGATTCCCGCCGTTCGTATCCGGATGATACTTCTTCGCCAGCTTTCGATACGCCTTCTTAATCGCCCCATCATCTGCGCCTTTGTTCACTCCGAGGACATCATAATAATCGCGTTTTGCTGCCACAATCGTCACCTCCTGCCTTATAACAATGCCCCGGGAATTACTCCCCAGGGCCTCCTGTTGCTGTTCTATTCTTGTCCCGACCTATTCGCCTTCAATAGAAACAAATCTTCTCTGCTCTACTTCCGGAGTCTTCTCTTTCTTCGGAACAAATAATCTCAAGATACCATGTTTAAACTCTGCTTTGATATCTTCCTGTGTAACCGCTTCTCCTACATAGAAGCTTCTCTGGCAGGAACCGGTATAACGTTCACGACGGATGTACTTGCCAGTTTCTTTCTCTTTCTCATCCTGATTCAACTGTTTCGCTGCGCTGATTGTCAGATAACCGTCCTTCAGCTCTGCCTGAATCTCATCCTTGTGGAATCCAGGAAGGTCAATCTCTAATTCATAGCCGTCCTGATGTTCCTTAATATCTGTCTTCATCAGATTGTTTGCATGGTGTCCATATAATTTTTTCTCTGCTCTGTCGTCAAAGAATGGAAATTCAAAAAAGTCATCAAATAAATTGTCATTAAAAATACTAGGTCTTAACATAAGTCATATCTCCTTCCAAAATAAATACGTTTATATGTTCGGAGCATTGGAATCGGAACTCTTTTTGTTCCCCTTCCTTTGTTCTAGTTATGTTATAACACTTATTATTAGCACTGTCAATAGGTGAGTGCTAATTTTTTTATATTTTTTATTCCAATTTCTTTTTTACTTCATCTATGATTTGCAATGTACCTCGTTTTAATTGAAAAACCACATCAGCACGTTTCGCGATTTCATTCGAATGTGTAACAATAATCGCACATTTATTCAAATGATGTACGCTTTCTTCTAAAATCCGCATAATTGACAATGCGGTATCTTCATCAAGATTTCCCGTAGGTTCATCTGCTAAAATAATAGGCGCTTCGCTGGCTAATGCCCTTGCAATCGCTACACGTTGCTGTTGTCCGCCAGAAAGCTGTAACACATTTCGTTTCATTTCTTCTTTTGTCAATCCCATTTTTTCTAAAATCGGTTCGGGCGGAAATTTGCTTGTCAACTTCACATTTTCTAGTGATGTCATATAATCAATCAGATTATATGCTTGAAAGATAAAAGAAACGTGATTACGGCGATGATTTTCCAATCCCTTTTCATCAATATCTTTTCCATGAAATAAAATCCTACCTTCTGAAGCATTATCCAAACCACCAAGTAAAGAAAGTAAGGTTGTTTTCCCACAGCCAGATATTCCCAAAATGGCATATATCTTCCCAAGCTCCATCTGAGCATTGATACCATTTAATACATTTTTCTTGTTATCATAAGAATATTTTAAATCTTGTATTTCCAAAACACTCATACTGTCTCCCTTCTAACGAAAACTCTTCACACTTTTTCATCACAAACTACCGTTCATTAACTCATTTTTGCCAATATTTCACGAGGTTTTAATCGCATGGTTGAAATTGAAGATATGCTTGCTGAAATAACGACAATTCCAATCCCAAAAGCAAATAATAGAAACATTTCTTCTACTTGAATTTGAATGTCTAAATCCGGCATAATTATGCTTCCCACTTGATTCGCAACAACAGCAGCAGGAAAGTAGGAAAGAAAAAACGCAATGACAGCAATAAGAAGTACCTCTGTGATATACTGACTGATAATTGATATTTTCCTAATTCCAATGGAGAGCAAAATTCCCGTTTCGTGAATACGAGTTCTTGACCACATTGTTAAAATAAGAGAAAGAATAA
>CAJJYZ010000037.1 GCA_905197485.1 uncultured Lachnospiraceae bacterium
CATGTGGTTTGCTTCTTTCAAATTTAGCTTTAGCCATTTTGAATAATCCTCCTTAATTATATGGCCCTTAAAGTAAAAGGGCCATTTATTCATTTTGTTTACTCGGTTATTTCGATTATATTTCAAATCGTATATATTTTCAAGTGTTTTATGAGTTTTCACTTGGAAAATACTAGTTTTACTAACAGTTCAATTATTTTGCTTTGCTAGCTAATACTTTCTCCTGAACACTCTTTGGAACCGGCTCATATTTCTCGAAGAACATTGAGTAGTTACCACGTCCCTGTGTTCTGGAACGTAAGTCTGTAGAGTATCCGAACATTTCTGATAATGGAACATACGCACGAACGATTTTTCCACCGCCGAGGTCATCCATACCTTCGATACGTCCACGACGAGAGTTGATATCACCGATAACATCTCCCATGTACTCTTCCGGCATTGTAACTTCTACTTTCATGATTGGCTCAAGAAGTACTGGAGCTGCTTTTGCCATAGCATCTTTGAATGCAAGAGAACCTGCAATGTGGAATGCCATTTCTGAAGAGTCGACTTCATGGTAAGAACCATCATATACAGTAGCTTTAATACCTACTACAGGGAATCCGCCAAGAGTACCTGACTTCATAGCTGCCTCGATACCTTCTCCGATTTTCGGGATGTATTCTTTCGGAATTGCACCACCGACAACTGTTGATTCGAAGAAGAATGTCTGCTCACCGTTAACATCTGTTGGTTCAAATTTAACTTTACAGTGTCCGTACTGTCCACGTCCACCTGACTGTTTTGCATATTTGCTGTCTACATCAACTGCTTTTGTAAAGGATTCTTTGTAAGCAACCTGTGGTGCACCTACGTTTGCTTCTACTTTGAATTCACGAAGAAGTCTGTCTACAATGATTTCAAGGTGAAGCTCACCCATACCAGCGATGATTGTCTGGCCAGTTTCCTGGTCTGTATGAGCTCGGAATGTCGGGTCTTCTTCTGCAAGTTTTGCTAAAGATTCACCAAGTTTACCCTGAGAAGCTTTTGTTTTCGGCTCGATAGCAAGCTCGATAACCGGCTCTGGGAATTCCATAGACTCAAGGATTACCGGATGCTGTTCGTCACAAAGTGTATCACCTGTTGAAGTGAATTTGAAACCGATAGCTGCTGCGATATCTCCTGAGTATACTTTTTCAAGCTCTTCTCTCTTGTTGGCGTGCATCTGTAAGATACGTCCAACACGTTCTTTTTTCCCCTTTGTTGCATTCAGCACGTATGAACCTGCGTTCATTGTTCCTGAGTACACGCGGAAGTAAGCAAGCTTACCTACGAATGGGTCTGTCATAATCTTAAATGCAAGAGCTGAGAACGGCTCTTCATCTGATGAATGTCTTACAACATCATTTCCGTCAGCGTCAACACCCTGGATTGGCGGGATGTCAAGTGGAGACGGCATATATTCGATAACTGCATCAAGAAGCTTCTGAACACCTTTGTTTCTGTACGCTGTACCACAGCATACAGGAACTGCTGCACATTCGCATGTACCTTTTCTTAAAGCTGCTTTTAATGCTTCTGTAGATGGTTCTTCTCCTTCGAGATATTCCATCATAAGGTCATCGTCTAATTCGCAGATTTTCTCTACTAATTCTGTACGGTAAAGTTCTGCTTCTTCCTGCATATCTTCCGGGATATCTGTGATGGAAATATCATCACCCTTATCATCGTTGTAGATATATGCTTTCATTTCGAAAAGGTCAATGATTCCTTTGAAATCATCTTCTTTCCCGATTGGAAGCTGAAGGCAGATAGCGTTCTTACCTAATCTTGTTTTAATCTGTTCTACTGCTCCGTAGAAGTTTGCACCAAGGATGTCCATCTTGTTGATGAAAGCCATTCTCGGTACGTTGTATGTGTCAGCCTGACGCCATACGTTCTCTGACTGAGGCTCTACTCCACCTTTTGCACAGAATACACCTACTGCGCCGTCAAGTACACGAAGTGAACGCTCAACTTCAACTGTAAAGTCAACGTGACCCGGTGTATCAATGATGTTGATACGGTGTTCTAAAGCGCCTGCTTTAGGTTTGCAGTTTTCCTGCAGAGTCCAGTGACATGTTGTAGCAGCTGAAGTAATTGTGATACCTCTTTCCTGCTCCTGAGCCATCCAGTCCATTGTAGCAGTACCTTCGTGAGTATCACCAATTTTATGGTTAACACCGGTATAGTAAAGAATACGCTCTGTTGTCGTAGTCTTACCAGCATCGATATGAGCCATGATACCAATGTTTCTAGTTCTCTCTAATGGATATTCTCTTCCAGCCAAGACTTTGTCCTCCCTTAGAATCTGTAATGAGCAAATGCTTTATTAGCCTCTGCCATCTTGTGCATATCTTCTTTCTTCTTCACTGATGCGCCTGTGTTGTTTGCTGCATCAAGAATCTCGTTTGCTAATCTTTCTTCCATTGTCTTCTCTCCTCTTTTACGAGAATACAATGTAATCCAACGAAGAGCTAATGCCTGTCTTCTGTCAGCTCTAACTTCGATTGGAACCTGGTATGTTGCTCCACCGATACGTCTTGCTTTAACTTCAAGAACTGGCATAATGTTGTTCATAGCCTCTTCAAATACTTCAATAGCTGGTTTGTCAGATTTCTCAGCTACTCTTTCAAATGCTCCGTATACAATCTTCTGAGCTACGCCTTTCTTACCATCAAGCATGATGTTGTTGATAAGCTTTGTAACCACTTTGTTATTGTATAATGGGTCCGCTAATACGTCTCTTTTCTGAGTATGTCCTTTACGTGGCACGGTCCTTCCCTCCTTAATCATGTTCTTGAGACTCATCGTCTCATTTCAAATTAATTCATCGGTACTCACATGTGTCTTTCTAATGATGCATATGTTCGTGCGGGACTTATCTATAACCCGCAACCTACAGGAATCATAGTTCTGTTTGTGATACGATTTTAGTTACTGTTACTTCTTATTTTTTTGCGTCTTTCGGTCTCTTAGCTCCGTATTTAGAACGAGCCTGACGTCTCTTAGCAACACCTGCTGTATCAAGTGTTCCACGAACGATATGATATCTTGTACCTGGTAAGTCTTTAACACGACCTCCACGAATAAGAACAACGCTATGCTCCTGAAGGTTATGTCCTTCACCTGGGATGTAGCTTGTTACTTCGATACCGTTAGAAAGACGAACTCTGGCAATCTTTCTAAGCGCTGAGTTAGGTTTTTTAGGTGTAGCTGTCTTAACTGCTGTACAAACACCTCTCTTCTGTGGTGCAGAAGCATCAGTAGCTTTTTTTCTTAAAGAGTTGTACCCTTTCTGTAAAGCTGGTGCTGTAGATTTCTTAACAGATGTCTGACGTCCCTTTCTTACTAACTGGTTGAATGTTGGCATTCCTTTCACCTCCTATGAATACTGTCTGGTTGCCGAGCGTTTATTCACTCTTAGTTTGTGCGTGCAAAAAGAACAATGTACTTTTATGCACGCTTATTTATTTTATTACGGGATTTGCAAAAAGTCAAGGTCTATCGCAAATCTTTTTACTTTTTTATGAGAGGAATTAAAATTCCTCCGATACTGTTTCCGGCTGTCATAATCAACAAATACAGAAAGGCTTTCACCGACCATACCCCTGCGAGACTAAAATAGAACATATTCGCGATGCAGTGTTCAAATCCACTGAGAATAAATACGCTCACTCCCATGAATAGAATCAATGGATTCCCTTTCTCTTTGAAGCCGTCTACGGCAATATACATCAACATACCGCAAAATACCGCCAGAATAAAAATACTCACCGGCGAATCCACCAGCTTATTTGCACAGATTGCATCTACATTTTCTGCAATACCGGAAATCCTCGTCTGAAGCACTGCCAAAGCTCCGATTCCGGTTCCAACCAGATTTCCAATCCATGTCGTCAAAAGAATCTTAAGATATTCCTTCTTATTCTGTTCCACAACGAGATAGCCAATCTTACCGGTATACAGAAACAGGCCGTTTAATACAATCGCATACAGTCCTATCGTAAAAAGAAGGGAACCTATTATCTTATTCTCTACCGACAGGTAAACGGTTCCGCCAAGGGCAATACACACTCCGGCCAACACTGCTTTCCCAAATACATTTCCTATGTTTCTCATCCGCATTCCTCCATGCAATTTTAGCCTTCCAGTCCCAAAAACTCTTCATATAATTCACAGATATGCTGCGCTTCTTTTTTCGTCTCCATCTCACAGAAAATACGAAGAAGCGGCTCTGTTCCGGAGAATCTGGCAATCACCCATCCACCATTTTTAAAGTATACTTTGCATCCGTCCATATAGGAAACCTTTTCCACTTCGCAAGGAAATTCCGGAAGCCTTTTCTCTTCCATGAGCATATGATGAATCTTCGTCTTCTTTTCCAGACTGAATTTATAATCCCGCTCTTCCATATAACAAGAACCGTACTCTTCGCGGATTCCTTCGATAATTTCAGACATTTTCTTTCCTGTCACCGCAAGCATCTCAATCAGAAGCGCCGCCGCATAGATACCGTCTTTTCCATTAATGTGGCCTTTTACCGTAAGTCCTCCCGAAGATTCTCCTCCGATAATCGCATCCGTTTCCTGCATTTTAGAGGAAATGTGCTTGAAGCCTACCGGCACCTCATAACATGTCTCGCCGATACTCTCTGCCAGCTTGTCCAGACGATGTGTCGTCGCGATGTTTCTTACAACCGGCCCTCTCCATCCTTTGTATTTTGTCAAATAATAATACAAAAGCACCAAGATATCATTCGGATGCAGGAAATTTCCTTTATCATCGATAACTCCGATTCGGTCTGCATCTCCGTCCGTCGCAATTCCGATATCAAATCCATACTCTACCACATGGGTCTGCAGAGCACGCAAAGTATGCGCGGACGGCGAAGGAAGCTTCCCTCCAAACAGCGTATCGTGTCTTTCATGAATGGATTCCACATCACATCTTGCAGTCAGAAGAATCGTTTTGAGAGAGCCTTCGCTCACACCATACATTGGGTCCAAAGCGACTTTCAGATGACTTTCACGAATTTTCTTGATATCTACAGAATCCAGAATATTGTCAATGTAGTCGTTAATCGGATTGAATTCGACGACAAGCCCCTTCTTCAAGGCTTCTTCATATGGAAGAAACTCAATCTGCTTATCTCCGTACAGCTCTTCTACTTCCGCGATATATTTTTCAATATCTTTTGTCTGCTCCTCGTTCGCATCCCTTCCGCCTTCTGTAAATACTTTGATTCCATTATAAAGGGCCGGATTATGGCTTGCCGTTACCATATAACCATATGGAAAATGATGCTTCATCACATAGAACATCACAAGAGGCGTCGGGGAAGAACGGTTCACAAACCATGTTTTGATTCCTTCCTGCGCGAAAATTTCTGTTGCCCAGTATATTGTTTCTTTGGAAAGGAATCTGCGGTCATATCCTGCTACAATTCCTTTCTCCGCAACACCTTCTGCCTTCATCTTCATCGCCAGCGCCTTTGCCAGCTTCTGAATGTTTTTCTTTGTAAATTCATCTCCGATAATGGCACGCCATCCGCCTGTTCCGAACTGAATCATCTTGTTTTCCTCCTTAAATGTCTTTCTCTAAAAATGTCTTATTCTAAAATTGCTTTGATTAATTCCCATACGTTTGCGATGGATTGTTTCGATACTTTTTCTCTTTGGGAATGCACGTCAAACATGCTTGGCCCCATGGAGAGAATATCCGCACCCGGAATCTTGGAAGCCCAGTATCCGCACTCCAATCCCGCATGAATCGCTTCTACTTTTGGCTCTGTACCGAATAATTCTCTGTATTTTTCGACTGCCCGGTCGCGAAGTTTCGATTCTTCTTTGAATTGCCATCCGGGATAAATGCCGGACCATTCGCATTCTGCTCCGAACATATCCGCAATCAACTGCACTTTATCGCGTACGAAATATTTCTCTGATTCCACCGAACTTCTAAGCGCAGATTCCAGAACAATCGCTCCGTCTTCCTCCACCATACTTCCGGTATTGATTGAAGTTTCTACTAAGCCATGTACAGCCATAGACATCTTCATTACGCCTTGCGGCATTAATGTCAGGATTCCACGAAGCTTTCTTACCGTTTCTGTTGTGAACGCTTCGCATTCTGAAACCTGTCCGCCATTTTCCACAATCATTTCCACATAGTCGGAAGCCGCAAGTTCATTTTGGAATGTTTTTTCTACTTCTTTCAAACACGCTTCAACAGCTTGTACCTGTGGCGTTTCCACGCAAAATGTCAATTTTGCAATACTTGAAATCGCATTGGATTTCCCCGGAGCTTCTGCTTTCTCCAAAAGAACCGGATATTCCTGTAATGCGGTAAGCACTCTGCCGGTTAACTGAATTGCATTTCCTCTTTCCAGGTGAATCTCCATACCGGAATGTCCGCCTTTCAATCCTTTGAGCGTTACGCTAAGCCTTGTAAAGTCACCTTTTTCCAGCTGTCTTTCTAACGGAATCCTTACTGCACTTCGCATTCCTCCTGCACAACCGCTGCAAAAAGAACCTTCTACCTCTGTGTCCAGATTCATCAACATCTTTCCCTGCAAATCCGAAACGTCTAAATTCGCTGCCCCCAAAAGACCGACTTCTTCACATGTCGTAAAAATAAATTCAAGCGGCGGATGAGACAGTTCTTTGTCTGCCATCAACATCATCGCGTAGCTGATTGCAATTCCGTTATCTGCACCGAGGGAAGTTCCGTCTGCGTGGAGAAATTCTCCGTCATCCAGCACTTGAATCCCATCTTCATATACATGCTCTGCTTCTTCTGCAACCACATATACCATATCAATATGCCCCTGAATAATGACTGCTTCTTCCTCTTCTCTTCCTTTCGTCCCTTGTTTTTTCACAATCACGTTGTAATGTTCGTCTTGTTTTACCCAAAGACCTAAATCCTGTGCAAATTTTACAAGAAAATCGCTTGCCGCCTTCTCATCTCCCGATTGTCTCGGAATAGATGAAAGCTGTTTAAAATAAGAAATCACCTGTTCTAATGCCATTTCTGACGCCCTCCTCTTTCATTTTCTTATGTTTTGATTGTATTACACCTTCTGTTTACTGTAAACAATTCTTTTGTGATTTTTTGCTTACTTTTACAAATAATGCCAAGAATTGTCATGGTTTCCCATCATATTCTGTCTTATAATGTATAAGTACGCAAAAAACAGAACAACTTGAAAAGGAGACAACATTATGTTAAACACAACGCAAGCGGCTGCCATTCAGCAATCCGGGCATATACGCTTAGGAGACCCTTACACGTTACAATTCAACCTGGAGATTTCCCGGGAAAGCATGTTAGATTTCTTGAAATATCTAACAGGAAATCAGATACTTCGAACTCCCACACCTTTCGAGTCCCATAGCGCGGAAGTCTCGTCCGACTCGCTCGAATCTAAAATTGCATCCATCATTCAGGAAATCGGAATTCCGGCTCATATCATGGGTTACCGTTATCTGAAAGACGCCATCGCACTTTCTATCGAAGACAGCGAATGCATCAATGCTATTACCAAAATCGTTTACCCGGAAGTCGCATCCAAAAATAATACGACTGCAAGCCGCGTAGAACGCGCTATCCGCCATGCTATCGAAGTCGCATGGAGCAGAGGAAACACAGAAGTTCTTGACCGCTTCTTTGGATACACCATCAATCCTTCAGCAGGGAGACCGACAAATTCAGAGTTCATTGCTCTTATCGCTGACGGAATCCGAATGAAAAAATTCTAACAAATCACCGAACATCGAAAACACAACATAAAAAGTGTGTGTCAGAAAGCCCGAACTAAAATCCGTTCTTTCTAACACACACTTTGCTTTTATAGTATGAAATTTATTCTTCAGGTACTACAATTAAGTCTTTTGTATAGTGGTTCAATACTTCGCATCCATCCTCTGTAATGATTACAAGGTCTTCGATACGAACACCGATTTCTTCATCTGGTAAGTAGATACCCGGCTCGATTGAGAAGCACTGTCCAACCTGAATGATATCTTCGTTTACAGAAGAAACATCACCGAACTCATGGTCTTCCATACCGATAGAATGACCTGTTCTATGTGTAAAGTATTTTCCGAAGCCTTTTTCTTCGATGTAGTTTCTACATGCAAGGTCAACGTCGCACATTCTGTTGCCTGGTTTTGCTGCTGCAATACCTCTTAACTGCGCTTCTTTTACAACTTCGTATACTTCTCTTGCTCTGTCAGATACTTCTCCGATAAATACTGTTCTTGTCATATCTGAGCAGTAGTTATTTAAAATACCACCGATATCGAGAACTACAGAATCTCCACGTTTTCCTTTTGTGTTGTCTGTTACGTGGTGTGGGTCAGCTCCTGATTTCCCATATCCTGTGATTGGGTCAAATGATACGTCAGAGTGTCCTGTTTTTGCATACATATCACGAACGATTGCGTTCAATTCAAGCTCTGTATATCCTTTTACTACGAGCGGAACTAACTGCTCCATAATCTTATCGTTCTCTAAAGAAGCTTTTCTCATTAATTCCTGTTCGTGCTCATCTTTAATCATTCTTACATAGTCAACGATAGGAGAACCGTTTACAAACTTGCTTCCTGCGCCTAATTCCATAAGTCTTAATAAGAATCTTGCCGGCCATGTCTTATCTACACCAACTGTTTTGTCTTTCTCTACAAACTGGCTTAAGATTTCTACTCCGTCCTGAACATCGTTGTACCAAACTAATTCTACTCCAAGGTCTTCTTCCTGTGGGAATAATTCGTTGATTACCATCTTGTGGTTACCGTTTACATTTAAGTAAAGAGCTAAAAGTCTCTCGCCTGGTGCAATCTTCTTACCTACTAAGTAGTAGATTGCTAATGGGTCAGAGATAATGAGCTGTGGTACTTCATGCTCCTCCATAGATTTTAAGATTCTTCCTAATTTGCCTGCATCCATCATTGTAGTATGCCTCCTCTTTTTTGTTGTGTGTTTCCACACGCTATCCTTATTATATTCTCGATTCCATACTCTGTCAATACGATTGAACAAGCCTGCTCACAATATTATAAATCGGCTTAAACAGCACTAAAATAATCACAAAATTTCCCAATCCATGGAAAATATCAAATAGAATTCCGGCCGTCCACCAGGCGATTCCGGCTCCGATTCCCCCGGCTATCGCATACGGTATCGCACACAGAGCGCCGAAGGAAAGTCCAAAGCATCCTCCTACGATTGCCCAGACCACTACACTTTGGTTTTTCTTCATGATACGGACAATAAAATACAGAATCGTCCACACATACAGATACATTATCCACCAGACGCCGAATCCGTAAAAGATTCCCTCTAAAAGCGCAAATGTATAAATGATAACCAGTGTCTTTCTCTTGAGAAGAAGTGTAAACACAATAATCAAAATGGTAACCGGTTCAATGTTCGGCAAAAACCCAAAGGCTACCTGCAAGACAAATAATACAGCCGCAAGTAAACCGCAAAGTACAACATCCTTTGTTTTCACTTCGTAATCCCGCCTCTTATTCTCCTACTGTATAGATGATTTCAAATTCATCGCCATCTGCAACCGGCTGCTCTGCGATTCCATAATTGCAGTATTCACCGTTTACTGTGAATCCCCAGTATGCGCCGTCTTTTTCAAAAACTGCCTTTTCACCATTCACTGTATCAACCATCAATCCATACTCGCCCTCTGTTCCGGAATAAGTGAGTCCTTCTTCCTTAGCATCGTCCATCGCTTCCTGCAGATATTCTGCATCTGTATGAATCTCATATTCTGTTTTCTTGCCTTCTTCATTTACGACCGTAATCCCTACTTCTTTTGCTCCCTGCTGTGTCTCAGGACGTGTAAAGAAATACACTGCTCCGAGAATTGCAACCACTGCAATAAATGCTGCTACGCCCCAAATGACTTTTTTGTTTTGTTTCTTTTCCATTGTTTTTTCTCCTATTCTTTCATCCTAAAAATATTTGATTTGGGATTCTTATATATGGCAGGTCTCCTGGCTCCGCTTCATTCTTATAGACCCTTCCCGGCAATCGTGCTCCTTGCCAGTGGTTATTGCCTCATCGTCCGCGTTACAGTAGAGGTGACTGCTCCGGTCTCGCACCGGATTCCCTATTAATGCTTCCCGAAATTCCTCGGGTTGCAGCCATATATTTCCCGTTATTTAGTTACCTATCTATTCTATAAGGTTTTACGAATAAAATCCAGTCATTTTTTCAAATCTGCTTATTTTTATGTTATTCGTATTATTTTTAATGTTTATCATTAAATTATCATTGACTAACATTAATTATAATGCTATATATAAAGTATAAAAGATAATACTTTTCACACATGGTTTCTTTATCGAGGAGGTATGAGTATGAACGAAAATGATTTTACAACGAATATAAAACCTAAAGAAAAAAGAGGCTTTTCAAAGCAATTTCGGTATTTACTGAACTGTGTCATCTGGCTAACAGCAATGATTAGCATTATAGGTATTGGCTACATTGTATCGGTGTTTATAGAAATACCAAAGGGTGAATCCGGCTGGGCAACTTTTATTTCCAATCTTCTGTTTTTTATTTCTATATTATGTTGTAATATTTGTTGTATGGAAATAAAATCAACCCAAAAACTTTTTTCAAAAAAGCTTGCCTTTTTCATTCATTTTATCGGTATCCTTCAAATAATTGCTTCTGCAATTCACCCACTCCTCGGTCAAGATACCGGTTTTACATTGCTTGTATTTTTTGATGGAAATACGTTTACTATCGGACTGCTTATTTTCTTATTCGGAAGCCTTTTAAAAGAAGCATATTCTATGCAAAATGAAATTGATGAAATACTTTAGGTGATGACTATGGCTATTATATTAAGATTAGACCGCGTGATGGCGGATAGAAAAATGTCGCTAAATGAACTGACTGACAAGGTTGGAATCTCCAACGTGAATCTCTCCAAGATAAAAACCGGAAAGGTAAGCGCGATTCGATTTTCTACGCTAAACGCTATCTGTGATGTGCTGGATTGTCAGCCGGGAGACATATTGGAATTTACTAGAGAAGAATAAATATTCCCTCCTTTTCTTTATTATATCGCTACAGCGATATATACACAACAAAAAGCACCGGATTTTTTCCGATGCTTTTTGCAAATGAGATTTTATATGAAAATGTATGTACTACTTTGTTTCTGAACTGCATCCGCAGCTACAATGTGAACAGTTTCCTCCGGAAGGACACCCGATACATTTCGTTCCGTTTTTCTTCGCTTTTATTATATAAGCGACTGCAGCTCCTACTGCCAGGAGGATGATTCCTCCCACAATAATATTCGCCATTATTTCCACCTCTTTTACTCTTAACTTAGTTTATATTCTGCCGCAAATCCTGCATGTTTCTTACGAATTAACACAATGAGAACAAGCGACATCACCGCTACCGCAATCAATCCCGGAATAAATCCTGCCCCGACTGTTCCGGTTGTAAGAAGCGTACCTATCTGATATACGAAAAATGCTACGCTATATCCGGTACCAAATTGTAATGCGATTCCTCCCCACAGCCATTTTCTATCCTGCATCTCGGAGTTCATAGCTCCAATCGCCGCAAAGCATGGCGGCGTGTAGAGATTAAACACTAAGTATGCAAGCGCCGCAGCTTTTGTCAAGCCCATCACTGCCGCGACTTCATTTCCACTTCCCACGAGCGCAAAGTCTTCTGTATTGATGAGATTCGTGATTCCATAGACTACCGCAAGGGTGCCGACAACATTCTCCTTCGCAATAAATCCTGTAATTGCGGCTGCGGCAAGCTGCCACACACCAAAACCAAGCGGAATCAAAAGTATTGCAAACGGAGTTGCGATAGATGCCAGGATAGAGCTATGTTCCATTCCTTCTTCCACAACCTGCAGATTCCATGTAAATGTCTGCATGATTTGGACTACCGCATTGCACACAAGAATAATCGTTGCCGCTTTTTTAATATAAGCCTTTCCGCGAGACAGCATAGAAAGTACCGCTCTTTTTAAACTCGGAATCTTGTATTCCGGAAGCTCGATAATGAAGAAAGACTTCCTGAACTTCTGTCCTGTAATCGCCTTCACAAGCAACGCTCCCAGGAAAATAAGTCCAATTCCAACAAGGTACATCACCGGTCCAACCCAAGGGGCATTCTTGAAAAACGCTCCGGCAAATAGTGCGATAACCGGAAGTTTTGCACCACATGGCATAAACGGTGTCAACATCGCCGTCGCTCTCCGCTCCCGTTCATTTCGAATGGTACGACATGCCATGATTCCCGGGATTGCACATCCGGTTCCGATTACCATCGGAATCACTGATTTTCCCGATAATCCTACTCTTTTAAAGATAGGGTCGAGAACAACCGTTGCCCTCGCCATATATCCGCAATCTTCCAAAAGTGCAATCAGGAAATACATCACCATGACGAGCGGCAGGAATCCCACAACAGCTCCTACACCTCCTATGATACCATCAACGAGAAGCGTCTGCAAGAACGGCGAAGCTCCTTCCACCTGCCCGGCAACCCATGTCTGGAACAGTTCAATCCATCCGACAAGCCAGTCTGCAATCCACGTTCCTACTGTAGACTGTGAAATATAGAATACAAGGAACATAACTCCAGCAAAAATCGGAAGCCCGATGATTTTATGCGTAATCATCTCATCAATTTTATCTTGAAAATTTCTATCCTTTGTAAAAACCTTTCGTTTTTCTACTTCTTTTACAATCCGATTTACAAAGTCAAATCGCTTCCTGTCCGCCGCTTCTACTTCAGCCTTGTCCTGAAGATTTACTTCTCCCTGATGATATGGCGATTCCTGTTCCCGCCCATATTGCAAAGAAGCCTGTTCCACAACCTCTTTCAAGCCTTTATCTGTAGACGAAATAGAAACGGTTTCGATAACGGGACATCCCAATCGTTTTGATAAAAGTTTTGTATCGATGGAAGTTCCTTTCTTCGCATTCAAATCGCTCTTATTCAGCGCTATCACCATCGGAATTCCAAGTTCCAGAAGTTGTGTCGTGAAAAAAAGGCTTCGACTTAGGTTGGTCGCATCCACAATATTGATGATTACATCCGGATTTTCATTCTTCACATAACTACTTGTAATGCTCTCTTCCGATGTAAACGGGGACATAGAATAGGCGCCCGGAAGGTCCACTACCATCCGTTCATCCGCTCCACCCTGATACGTTTTCTTCATCGGACTTTCCTTTTTCTCTACCGTAACACCCGCCCAGTTTCCTACGCGTTCATTTTTTCCTGTCAATGCATTGTACATTGTCGTCTTCCCACTATTCGGGTTACCTGCCAAAGCAATTCTCATGTTCTTTCCTCCCATAATTTTTTGTCAAACTATCAAACTCTCCTATGCGATAAGAATTGTGGAAGCCAGTTCATTGTCAATATTATATCTCCCATCCTTAATCGATACGACGCACCCATTCTTTTTGCGTGAAACGACAGTGATTGTTTCTCCGCTATAGCACCCAAGCGAAAAGAGAAACGCATTCAGCTCCTCATCTTCTGTTCTAATATCTTTGATAACATATTCTTCTCCTGCATTTACTTCCGTCAAATTCATGATACGCCTTCCTTCCTTATTTTGATAACCTCTTTCATTTATGAAGTTAGTATAAGCTAACCCAAGTCGTTTGTCAATCTATTTTTGATAATTATTCTCAAAATATTTTCTAATCGTTTATCAGATAATTGTATGCTATAATAGCATTCATAAGAAAATATAAACTTTCATTTCATAACAAGGAGAAACTATGGTTAAAATCCAATTAGACAATGTAACATTTACACTCAAGGAAATACACGATTTCTCATGGCTTTCCTCCATCGGCACAGTCTTCGCCGTATTTGATGAAAATGATTCCGGCAATATCAGCTTTGGAGTCGAAAATGAAGAAGGAAAATTCTTCGTCAAAGTTGCCGGGCTTGCCACAATGAATTCTTTCCGCAGTAAAGAAGAGGCAATCCTTGCCCTACAAGAAGCAATGCCAATCTACGAAACCATCCAACATCCTGACTTAATTCAATTAGTCAGACACTATGCAATCGACGACTTGTATGTTGCTGTTTTTAAATGGGTAGACGGGGATTGCCTGTTTGACCATTGGAATTTTGCAATCTATGAAAAAAATCCGAACATCCTCCCGCCCGCAAAACGTTTTCGACAGTTACCACTTTCTCAGAGAATTGAATTGGCCGAAATACTCTTTTCTTTTTTAGAAACTGTTGCTAACTGTGGATATATCGCCGTAGACTTCTATGACGGAAGTCTCATGTATGATTTCAAAAACGATATCATGACAATCTGTGATATTGATTTGTTCCGTAAAAAACCTGCCTGGAATGATATGGGAGAAGATTACTGGGGAACAAAAAGATTAAAAGCGCCGGAAGAATATGAGTACGGCGCTGTCATCGATGAAGTTACGAATGTCTATACACTTGGCGCTTTAATTTTTGATAGCTTTTTTGGGAATTATACGAATGCAGAAATGCAGAAGCGATATCAGGAACATGCTTTTTCACCATGTTCCATCGAAAACTGGGAACTAAACGCACAATGCTATGCAGCTGCAAAAAAAGCGGTCGAAAAAGAACGCGAAAAGCGTTATTCCACCATCCAGGAATTTCACACACAATGGAGAAAGGCTATCGCTACGCTGTAGATAATCAAGTTGGGGACATAGCACTTTTCAATTAGGGACAGGGCAAAATACAATTGGGGACGTAGTACTTTGACATTTTACTACGTCCCCAATTCATATTATTCTTCGATTTCTTCAGCTTCTTCGCTATTATCTTCTGCAATCTCATCTGCTGCTTCTGCCGCCATATCTTCTACAGCTTCTTCATCCACACCATCCATTGCAGCTAAATCGCTGACATCGTCAAGATTTTCTAACTCTTCGATATCGCTTTCATCTTCTTCCTCTTCCATACCTGTATCGAGGTTTACATCTCTGTATTTTCTCATACCTGTACCTGCTGGAATCAGTTTACCGATGATTACGTTTTCTTTCAGACCAATCAGTGGGTCAACTTTTCCTTTGATTGCCGCCTCTGTCAGGACTTTTGTTGTCTCCTGGAAGGAAGCTGCGGAAAGGAATGAGTTTGTAGCAAGGGAAGCTTTTGTAATACCAAGCATTACCTGCTCTCCTGTTGCCGGTTCTTTGCCTTCTTCGATAAGTTTTTCATTTACCTCTTCGAATTCAAGCACGTCTACCATTGTTCCAGGTAAAAATTCAGAATCACCGTTCTCTTCGATACGGATTTTCTTAAGCATCTGACGTACGATAACCTCGATATGCTTATCATTGATTTCTACACCCTGGAGACGGTATACTCTCTGAACTTCCTGAATCATGTAATCCTGTGCGGCACGAAGTCCTTTAATCTTCAGGATATCGTGTGGGTTTACACTACCTTCTGTTAACTCATCACCAGCTCCTAATACCGCACCGTCCTGAATCTTGATTCTGGAACCATATGGGATTAAGTATGCTTTTGACTCACCTGTCTCACTATTTGTAACGATAATCTCACGTTTTTTCTTTGTATCATTAATTGTAGCTACGCCGCCGAACTCTGTGATGATAGCAAGTCCTTTCGGTTTTCTTGCCTCGAAAAGCTCTTCGACACGAGGAAGACCCTGTGTGATATCCCCACCGGCAACACCACCGGTATGGAATGTACGCATGGTAAGCTGTGTACCCGGTTCACCGATTGACTGAGCAGCGATGATTCCGACTGCCTCACCAACCTGAACAGGTTCTCCTGTCGCCATGTTAGCGCCGTAACATTTTGCACATACACCGATATGCGACTTACATGTTAAGATTGTACGGATTTTTACTTCTGTAATCGGTCCGCCGTCTTTGTTTACACCGTATTTCATAACCGCTTCCGCACGTTTTGGCGTAACCATATGATTTGCTTTGACGATTACGTTACCGTCTTTGTCGCAAATCGTCTCGCATACATAACGTCCTGTGATACGTTCCTGTAAGCTTTCGATTTCTTCGTTTCCATCCATGAATGCTTTCACATACATTCCAGGGATTTCCGCTCCTTCCGGAACACAATCGATTTCGCGGATAATCAAATCCTGAGATACGTCAACAAGACGTCTTGTCAAGTATCCTGAATCGGCTGTACGAAGCGCTGTATCGGAAAGTCCTTTACGAGCACCATGCGCAGACATGAAGTATTCCAATACGTCAAGACCTTCTCGGAAGTTTGACTTGATTGGGAGCTCAATTGTACGTCCTGTTGTATCAGCCATCAAACCACGCATACCTGCGAGCTGTTTAATCTGCTTGTCAGAACCACGAGCACCGGAGTCAGCCATCATGAAGATGTTGTTGTACTTATCCAAACCGTCTAACAGAGCTTTTGTCAAAGCATCATCGGTGTTCTTCCATGTCTCTACAACTTCTTTGTAACGTTCTTCCTCTGTAATCAAACCACGCTTGAAGTTCTTTGTAATTCTGTCCACAGTATCCTGTGCCTGCTGAATCATCTCCGGCTTCTGTGGCGGCACAGTCATCTCGGAAATGGATACTGTCATCGCAGCTCTTGTAGAATACTTATATCCTGTCGCCTTGATTTTGTCCAATACTTCCGCAGTTACTGTTGCACCATGCGTATTGATTACCTTTTCAAGAATCTGCTTATTCTGTTTCTTGCCTACAAGGAAATCAACTTCAAGGAGAAGCTCATTGCCCGGAATACTTCTGTCAACGAATCCCAAGTCCTGAGGAATGATTTCGTTGAATAAGAAACGTCCCAACGTAGACTCTACGTTTCCTGTCAATGTTCTTCCATCCGGAAGAGTCTTTGTGACACGAACCGTAATTCTGGAATGAAGTGTGATAACCTCATTCTCGTATGCTAAGATTGCTTCGTTTAAGTTCTTAAAGTGTTTTCCTTCTCCTTTTACACCCGGTCTTTCCTGTGTTAAGTAGTAAATACCGAGTACCATATCCTGTGAAGGAACGGCTACCGGACCACCGTCTGAAGGTTTCAGAAGGTTGTTCGGAGAAAGAAGTAAGAAACGACATTCTGCCTGTGCTTCTACAGATAACGGAAGGTGAACCGCCATCTGGTCACCGTCGAAGTCGGCGTTGAACGCTGTACATACGAGCGGATGAAGCTTGATTGCCTTACCTTCTACAAGGATTGGCTCGAATGCCTGAATACCAAGTCTATGAAGAGTAGGGGCGCGGTTCAACATAACCGGATGCTCTTTGATTACGTCTTCGAGCACATCCCAAACCTCTGTCTGAAGTCTCTCCACCATCTTCTTCGCATTCTTAATATTGTGCGCTGTACCGTTTGCCACGAGTTCTTTCATAACAAATGGTTTGAACAGCTCGATTGCCATCTCTTTCGGAAGACCACACTGGTAAATCTTAAGTTCCGGTCCTACGACGATAACGGAACGTCCTGAGTAGTCAACACGTTTACCAAGTAAGTTCTGACGGAAACGTCCGGACTTACCTTTTAACATATCGGATAAAGACTTGAGCGGACGGTTACCCGGTCCTGTTACCGGACGGCCGCGGCGTCCATTGTCGATTAATGCATCGACAGCTTCCTGGAGCATTCTCTTTTCGTTGCGAACGATAATGTCCGGAGCTCCTAACTCAAGAAGTCTTCTCAGACGGTTGTTTCTGTTGATGATTCTTCTGTATAAATCATTCAAGTCAGATGTAGCAAAACGTCCACCATCCAACTGTACCATCGGACGTAAGTCTGGTGGTAATACCGGAATCGCATTCAAAATCATCCACTCCGGTTTATTTCCTGAACCGCGGAATGCCTCTACAACTTCAAGACGTTTTACGATTCTTGCACGTTTCTGTCCTGTCGCTCCTTTTAAGCCATTCTGTAATTCATTGTACTCCTTATCAAGGTCAATTGCCTGCAGAAGTTCCTGAATCGCTTCCGCACCCATTCCTACGCGGAATGCGCTTCCGTAAGTCTCTCTTGCTTCCTGGTATTCCTGCTCGGAAAGTACCTGTTTGTACTGCAGGTTTGTCTCACCTTTATCAAGAACAATGTAAGATGCAAAGTACAATACTTTCTCCAATGTTCTCGGTGAAATGTCAAGGATTAATCCCATACGGCTAGGGATTCCCTTGAAATACCAGATATGTGATACCGGAGCGGCAAGGGCGATATGGCCCATGCGCTCACGACGTACACTTGCTTTTGTTACTTCTACACCACAACGGTCACAGATAACCCCTTTATAGCGGATTTTCTTATATTTTCCACAGTGACATTCCCAGTCCTTGCTAGGTCCGAAAATTCTTTCGCAGAAAAGACCGTCTCTTTCCGGTTTCAAAGTTCTATAGTTAATAGTCTCAGGTTTTGTAACTTCACCTCTTGACCATTCTGAAATCTTTTCAGGTGATGCCAAACCAATTTTGATTGCATCAAAAGTCATTGGCTGGTATGTTGCTTCGTTATTTGTTGCTGACATTTAGGCACTCCCTTCTATTCTTCGTCAAGAATTTCATCAAATTCGATATCTTCAGTTTCCTCTTCAATATCTACAAGTTCTTCGCCTTCAAATTCCTGCTGGCTGAATCCATGCTGTCCATAGTTCTCATCATCGTTGTAACGTCTGTCACCTTCGATAATGGAACGTAAGTCTGTCTCGCCGTAATCAACCGTCTCCATAATCTCGACTTCTGTATTGTCATCTCTCAATACTCTGACATCAAGACCAAGTGACTGTAACTCTTTCAAGAGCACCTTGAAGGATTCAGGAATTCCCGGCTCAGGAATATTTTCACCCTTAATAATCGCCTCGTATGTCTTCACACGACCAACAACATCATCAGATTTTACAGTTAAGATTTCCTGAAGTGTGTATGATGCACCGTAAGCTTCCAGCGCCCAAACCTCCATCTCACCGAATCTCTGTCCACCGAACTGTGCCTTACCACCTAACGGCTGCTGTGTTACGAGTGAGTAAGGACCTGTAGAACGAGCGTGAATCTTGTCGTCTACCAGGTGGTGAAGTTTCAGGTAGTGCATGTGACCGATTGTAACAGGGCTGTCAAAATATTCTCCTGTTCTACCATCACGAAGACGTACCTTACCATCGCGGGAAATCGGAACACCCTTCCACAATTTTCTGTGTTCTCTGTTCTCAGATAAGTATTCCATAACTTCCGGAAGTAAGTCTTCTTTATATTTTGCTTCAAATTCATCCCACTCTAAGTTGACATAATCATTTGCCAAATCGAGTGTATCCATGATATCAACCTCGTTTGCTCCGTCGAATACAGGCGTTGCAATGTTAAATCCTAATGCTTTTGCAGCAAGGGATAAGTGGATTTCAAGCACCTGTCCGATGTTCATACGTGATGGCACGCCGAGCGGATTCAATACGATGTCGAGCGGACGTCCGTTTGGTAAGAATGGCATATCCTCTACCGGAAGTACGCGGGAAACAACACCCTTGTTACCATGACGACCGGCCATCTTATCTCCTACGGAAATCTTTCTCTTCTGTGCAATGTAGATACGTACAGACTGATTTACACCAGGAGAAAGTTCATCCCCGTTCTCTCTTGTAAATACTTTGGCGTCTACTACGATACCATACTCTCCATGAGGTACTTTCAAAGAAGTATCTCTTACTTCTCTTGCTTTCTCACCGAAGATTGCACGTAACAGTCTCTCTTCTGCTGTCAGTTCTGTCTCTCCCTTCGGAGTTACTTTACCAACTAAGATATCTCCTGCGCGGACTTCTGCACCGATACGAATGATACCTCTGTCATCCAAATCTTTCAGAGCATCATCTCCAACGCCCGGAATATCTCTTGTGATTTCTTCCGGTCCTAATTTTGTATCGCGCGCTTCCGCTTCATATTCTTCAATATGGATAGATGTATAAACATCATCCTGCACTAATCTTTCGCTTAATAATACGGCATCCTCGTAGTTGTAGCCTTCCCATGTCATGAAACCGATTAATGGGTTCTTACCGAGCGCCATCTCTCCATTCGATGTAGACGGACCGTCTGCAATAACCTGTCCGGCTTCTACTCTCTCACCTTTGACAACGATTGGTCTCTGGTTGTAGCAGTTGCTCTGGTTACTTCTAAGGAATTTCGTAAGTTTATATGTTTTTCTACTTCCATCATCATGTTTGATTGTAATCTCTTTTGAAGTAGAACGTTCGATTACACCTGCCTGCTCAGCTACGATACATACGCCTGAGTCTACGGCTGCTTTTGTTTCCATACCTGTTCCGACAACCGGAGCCTCTGTGAGCATAAGAGGTACCGCCTGACGCTGCATGTTGGAACCCATGAGCGCACGAGTCGGGTCGTCGTTCTCAAGGAACGGAATCAATGCTGTAGCTACGGAGAACACCATCTTCGGAGAAACGTCCATGTAGTCAAACATTGTCTTCTCATATTCCTGTGTCTCTTCGCGGTAACGACCCGCAACGTTTTTATGAACAAAGTGTCCTTCTGCGTCTAACGGTTCGTTGGCCTGTGCTACATGATAGTTATCTTCTTCATCAGCCGTCATGTAAACAACTTCATCTGTGACAACCGGATTCTTCGGGTCTGTCTTGTCAATCTTACGGTAAGGCGCCTCTACGAAACCATACTCGTTGATTCTCGCATAACATGCGAGGGAGTTGATAAGACCGATGTTCGGACCTTCAGGCGTCTCGACCGGACACATTCTTCCGTAGTGAGAGTAGTGAACGTCTCGAACCTCGAATCCTGCTCTGTCTCGTGAAAGACCACCAGGTCCAAGTGCGGATAAACGTCTCTTATGTGTCAACTCTCCAAGCGGGTTGTTCTGGTCCATGAACTGTGAAAGCTGTGAAGAACCGAAGAATTCTTTCACCGCTGCAGTTACCGGTTTGATATTAATGAGTGACTGTGGAGAAATTCCATCCAAATCCTGTGTTGTCATTCTCTCACGTACCACTCTCTCTAATCTGGAAAGACCGATTCTGTACTGGTTCTGTAATAACTCACCAACCGCACGAATACGTCTGTTTCCTAAGTGGTCGATATCGTCATCTGTTCCAAGACCATACTCTAAGTGGATGTTGTAGTTGATAGATGCTAAAATATCCTCTTTTGTGATATGTTTCGGAATCAGGTCATGAATATTCTTCTTAATCTGCTCTTTTAATTCGTCAATGTCACCTGCTGTTTCTTCTAAGAGCTGTGCAAGTACCGGATAATATACTAATTCTGTTACCCCTAATTCTTTCGCGTTTACATCCACGATACTCTCCAGGTCTACCATCATGCTGGAAAGAACTTTGATGTTGCGCTCTTCGCCTTTTACCCAGACAAACGGAACTGCAGCGTTCTGCACTTTATCTGCCAGTTCTCTTGTAAATACGGTTCCTTCTTCTACAAGAACTTCTCCTGTAATCGGGCTTACAATGTCTTCGGCTGCTGTCTGTCCTGTAATACGGTTCTTAAGAGCTAACTTTTTATTAAATTTGTAACGACCTACTTTTGCCAGGTCATAACGTCTCGGGTCAAAGAACATGCTCATAATGAGACTCTCTGCACTGTCTACTGCAAGCGGCTCACCCGGACGGATTTTCTTATATAATTCAAGAAGACCTTCCTGATAGCTCTCAGCTGTGTCCTTACCAAAGCTTGCAAGAATCTTCGGCTCTTCACCAAACAACTCTACAATCTCTGCATTCGTTCCGTATCCGAGTGCTCGGATAAGAACTGTAATCGGCACCTTTCTTGTTCTATCTACACGTACATAGAAAACGTCATTGGAGTCAGTCTCATACTCTAACCAGGCACCACGATTCGGGATAACTGTGGATGAATATAATTCTTTACCGATTTTATCATGAGCGATTGCATAGTAAATGCCCGGAGAACGAACAAGCTGGCTTACGATAACACGTTCTGCTCCGTTAATCACGAATGTACCTGTCGCTGTCATAATCGGAAGGTCACCCATGAAAATCTCATGCTCATTAATCTCATCTGTTTCTTTATTATAAAGTCTCACTTTCACTTTGAGCGGTGCCGCATATGTAGCATCGCGTTCTTTACATTCCTCGATGGTATATTTCACATCGTCTTCGCATAATGTAAAATCTACAAACTCCAAACTTAAATGACCGCTATAGTCTGCAATCGGAGAAATGTCTTCAAATACTTCTTTTAATCCGGCATCAAGAAACCACTGATAAGAGTCTTTCTGCACTTCGATTAAGTTCGGCATTTCGAGCACTTCTTTTTGTCTGGAATAACTCATACGAGAACTTTTTCCATTTGTGATGGGACGAATTCTGTTTTTCTCCATTGACGTTCACTCCTTGTATATTTATTTGGCCTTCGGGTTAATTTTCCTCTAATATACAATGAAAACTGCTTAAAAACGAAAGGTTTTCTTTGTTTTCATTACATTATGTGGGCATGATTTTCCACAATAGCGCATTTTTAACTATATCACAAGAAAATTGACTTGTCAAGCTCTTTTTTCAATTGCTCTGAAATTATATAAACCATTTATGATAATGTCCTAATATACCCCAAGGGAAAATGTCCCATC